>JAUVPT010000009.1 GCA_030598525.1 Gemmatimonadota bacterium | reverse complement strand
GCGGGGGACCAGGGCATGATGTTCGGCTACGCGTGCGCCGAAACCGAGGCCATGATGCCCTTGCCCGTGTCGCTCGCCCACGGTCTCACGCGACGGTTGGCCGAAGTACGCAAGGACGGCACCCTGCCGTGGCTGCGACCGGATGGCAAAGCTCAGGTGACCGTTGAGTATGGGGATCATGGACCCGAGCGCGTTCGAACGGTGGTCGTGTCTGCCCAGCACGACCCCGACGTCTCTTTCTCCGACATCGAACCCGCGATCATCGAGCATGTGGTCGGTCCCGTCATGCCCGGTACGTTGTACGACGTTTCAGAGGCCAATCACCACATTAATCCGACCGGCAGATTCGTGATCGGGGGACCACTTGGGGATGCAGGCCTGACGGGGCGCAAAATCATCGTGGACACATACGGCGGTGTGGGCAGTCATGGTGGTGGGGCATTCAGCGGCAAGGACCCCTCCAAGGTGGACAGGTCGGCCAGCTACGCGGCCCGCTGGGTGGCGAAGAACCTCGTGGGCTCAGGGCTCGCTCGTGAGGCCGAGATCCAGGTCGCCTACGCCATCGGCATAGAGCGTCCAGTCTCGGTGATGGTCAACTCTTTCGGAACGGGAATCGTCTCTGACTCGATGCTCGAATCCGCGGTCCGCGAAGTGTTCGATCTGAGGCCCCGGGAGATCATCGTGGCGCTGGGACTCAAGAAACCGATCTTTCGACGTACGGCTTCCTACGGGCACTTCGGGCGCGAACCCATGGAGGACGGCGGGTTCAGTTGGGAGCGTCTGGATAGGACTCAGGAGCTGCGGGACGCCTTGGGGATCTGACTCCGTCGCGATCCGAGCATTCAATAAAGGGGTGGGGAGCAAATACATGTCAAACTCGACGATTCCATGTGACATCGCAGACGCTTCTCTCGCAGCGGAAGGTCGCCGTCGCGCCGAATGGGCGGACCGTTCGATGCAGGTGCTGGCCCAGATCCGAGAGCGTTTCGAGAGAGAGAGGCCGCTGGAGGGCGTCCGCGTGTCGGCCTGCCTCCATGTGACCACGGAGACGGCGAACCTGATGCGAACGCTCCAGGCGGGAGGCGCCGACGTGGTCCTCTGCGCGTCGAATCCCCTCTCTACCCAGGACGAGGTTGCCGCCTACCTCGTAGAGGAGTGCGGTATTTCCGTGTATGCGGTGCGGGGAGAGGACAACGATCGCTATTACGACCACATCCGGGCCGCCCTGGCGCATCGACCCACCGTCACGATGGACGATGGAGCCGATCTCGTGGGGTCGCTTCACATGATCGCCCTGGAACGTCTCGACGACCTCCCTCCAACCCTGCGGACCTGGGTCGCGGGTTTGTCAGCGGACGAGCGCACCTCCCTGGTTTCCGAGGTCAGGGGCTCCACGGAGGAAACCACCACGGGGATCATTCGCCTGCGCGCCATGGCCGCGGACGGTGTGCTTCAGTTTCCCGTGGTGGCCGTGAACGACAGCTTGACAAAGCACTTGTTCGACAATCGCTATGGGACGGGGCAGTCGACGCTTGATGGCGTCTTGCGGGCGACCAATATGCTTCTCGCCGGGTCGACGGTGGTCGTTGCCGGTTACGGGTGGTGCGGACGCGGAGTGGCCATGAGGGCCCGCGGGGCCGGCGCGAAGGTGATCGTAACAGAAGTAGATCCGGTCGTCGCCCTGGAGGCATCGATGGACGGGTTCCAGGTCGCCCCCATGTCAGAGGCCGTTCCTGCAGGCGACCTGTTCCTCACGCTCACGGGCAATACCAGTGTCATTCGGGAAGAGCATTTTCGGGCAATGAAGGACGGAGCGATCGTCGCGAATTCCGGGCATTTCGACGTCGAGATCGACATCCGCCGGTTGCGCGAAATTGCTTCTGGTGAGCCGCGGGAAGTCCGGCCGGAGGCGGTAGAGTACCTGGTAGATGGGCGCCGCATTGTGCTCCTTGCCGAGGGTCGCTTGATCAACCTGGCCGCGGCCGAGGGACATCCGGCCGCCGTGATGGACATGTCTTTCGCCAACCAGGCCCTCGCAGCGGAGTATCTGCTCAGCGAGCAAGGCGCTGGCCTCGGCAGGGAAGTACATCGTGTGCCGTCCGAGATGGATCGTGAGATCGCCAGGCTGAAGTTGGCTGCCATGAGAATCGACATTGACACTCTCACGGACGAGCAGAAGCACTACCTTTCGTCGTGGGACCTCGGTACTTGAACGGCGGACATGTGGGGAAGGGTGGAGCCAAGTGATCGAGCTTGAAGTGGCGAGCCTTGGGCTGGACAAGGCCTCAAATACGCCCGTCGTGATTCTCAGGGAGGTCGATGGCGATCGACTCCTTCCCATATGGATTGGCCCGGGGGAGGCCAGCGCGATCGCGATGGAGCTTGCGGGCATCAAGTTCTCCCGGCCCCTGACACATGACCTTCTCACCACCGTGGTACGTGGCCTGGGAAGCGAGTTGGTTCGTGTGCTGATCACCAGAGTCGTCGACAACACCTACTACGCCTCGCTCGTGCTACAGCGAAACGGGGAGACGATCACGATCGATTCCCGTCCGAGCGACAGCGTGGCGCTCGCTCTTCGATCTTCGGCTCCCATATTCGCGGACGTCGATCTTCTCGACCGCACCCCGGTCGAGGTGGAGGGTGCCACGCTGGAGCCGGGGCTCGCCGCGGCCAGGTCCGACAGCACGAGTCCCGAGCCGGACGAAGCAGCGCCACCCGAGAAGCTCAGGGACTATCTGAAGCGCCTCGATCCGGAGGACTTCGGGCGGTTCGTTCCGTGATCGGAGCCCTGAGGTCCCACCTGCCGGACCTTCCGGCGGTCTGTGCGGCCGCCACACTGATGTTGGTATGGGTGACGCCCGGAGTCGCCCAGGAGTTGCAGGGGCGCGTAGCCCTCGCCGACTCTCTGCCCGTTGGCGGAGTCAGAGTCGAGCTGCATAGCTTCAGCGAGACGGCCGGGGTCCTCGTGGACTCCACGATCACCGACCCTTCCGGCCAGTTCGAGTTCGCGCTCGGAGCGGCCGAGGAGCCCGGTGCGGTGTTTCTTGCGGGGGCGCGTTACGGGGGCGTGCTGTACTGGGGTCCGCCAATACACGCGACGAACCCTGGTGACCTGAGCGACTATGCCGTGGCCGTATTCGACACGGCCCTCGTGTCCGGCGCGGTCGAATCTCTCCGGACATCCATCCGGCACATCGTGATCACGCCGGGAGTCGCCGGCTTGCAGGTAGACGAAATCATCGACGTTCAGGGCATGCCGGACAGAACCCTCCTTCCCGCCGGCGACTCCGTTTTCGTGTGGACTGCCGCGCTGGCGGGGAGCGCGCACGGAGTGGTCCCCGCGCAAGGGGGTGTGGCCCAGGAAGACCTGGCTGTCAGAGAGGGGATCATCGGTTTCGCCGGAGCGCTTCCGCCGTCTGGTATTCGTGTTGCACTTCAGTACGTGGTGCCCTCGACCGAATTCGCACTCCGGCTGGATCATCCCACCCAGCGCCTGGAGCTGCTGGTGATGCCTCGGGCTGGTATGGAGCTCCGGGTTGACGGCTTGACCGAGGCCTCGGTAGGCAGCGATATGGCCGTGCCCGTGCGTCGTTTTACCGCAGCGGACCTGCCCAAGGGGGCGACGGTGTCCATTCGCGTGGAGATCGAAGAACGCGAAGGGGGGCGGGTATGGGTCTGGCTCCTGGTGTCTCTCGCGCTCGGAGCGGCGGCTCTCCTTTCCGTCCGGCTCACCGCCAACAGGTCATAGTGTCTCGGGCACTATTGCCTCGCCGCACCGCAGGTTCGTAAGATCTGAACCACAGTTTGACAGGGACGGGCGCACGGAAGTCGGTGTGAATCCGACGCGGCCCCGCCACTGTGAGAGGAAACGGGTCCAGCCGGAGAAACGGCGGACCCACTTCGCTGCGACGTAGCCACTGGGACAAGTCCCGGGAAGGCCGCTGCGAGGCCTCGAGCCAGGAGACGTGGCCTGTCCTTGCCCATTGTTCGCTCTTCGCGGGAAGGGTGTGGGCGAGCCACAAGCGTAGTGACTCGGTCATGCCCGCCCTTTCTCTGAAAGGACGGGTTTCTTGTTCAAGTGGTACCCGTTGGCAGGTGCACTCGGGTGTGCCCTGCTTGCGTCTTCTGACATCCGCGCCCAGAGCGAACCGATCCGGGTAGAGGATGACGCCGGCCGCGTGCTGGTCCTGGAAACCGCTCCGCAGCGGATCGTGTCACTGGTTCCTGTGGCCACGGAGATCCTCTTCAGCCTGGGTGAGGGTTCTCGCCTCGTAGGCCGTTCGCGGTTCGACGACTATCCTCCAGAAGCCAGGAGCATCCCGGTTGTCGGCGATGCGATCCGGCCGTCGGTGGAGACGGTCCTCCTGAGGAATCCCGACCTCGTGATCCTCATCGGGGGATCCGACAACGCGGAGGCCGTCCGGGAGATGGAGCGCCTCGAAATTCCGCACGTGGTCGTCCTGTTCAACACCCTGGAAGACCTTCAGGTCAACATCGTTCGGATTGGACGGATTGTGGGTCGAGAGGACCTGGCCCGGCGGCTCTGGGCACGGATTGAGCGGGACCTCGAGGCGGTGCGGGCCGCCGTTGCGGGGAAACCCATCCCGGCAGTCTACTACGATGTCGGATACCCTCCCGCCTTCACGATCGGAGCCGGGAGCTATCTGGACGCTCTGCTGTCGACGGCCGGTGGCAGAAACGTGTTCGGTGACCTCTCCGCTCCGTCACCCCGAGTCAGCCTGGAAGCGATCATAGCCCGGGATCCGGATGTGATCGTCTATCCGGTAGGCGGAACCGGCCCGACCCACGCCGGCGGGCCGGGGGAACGTCCGGGGTGGCAGAACCTGCGAGCGGTGAAACAGGGGACCGTGCTGGAGGTCCCGTCCGAGCTTCTACATCGGCTCGGCCCCCGCGTCGGGGAGGCTGCCAGGGTCCTGGCCGGGGCGCTCCACCCCGAAACCCGGGAGGCCCTCGCGCACTGAGGAAGAGGGGAATCGCCCTGGCAGCACTGCTGGTCCTGGCGCTCGCGATTGGAATGTCAGCCGGGCCCGCTGTCTTTTCCGCCGGTGCATGGCTCGACGCGGTGCGTGGCGATCCGGGTCCTGCGGGAACGATACTGTGGCGGGTTCGTCTTCCCCGGGTCGTGACCGGAGCACTCACCGGCGGCATGCTCGCGGTTTCGGGGGTGGTCTTTCAGGCCCTGCTGAGGAATCCGCTAGCGGAGCCGTACCTGCTTGGCGTGTCCTCAGGTGCGGCCCTCGGCGCGGTATCTGCCCTCGCGCTGGGGCTTTCCGCCTCTGCGTACTTCGCCCTCCCGCTGGCGGCGCTGTTCGGGGCGCTGCTGGCCATCGGTGTGGTATTCGAAGTCGCTCGGGTGGGGGGACGGCTGGATACTCGAGTCCTGCTCCTGGCCGGGGTCGTCGTAAGCGCCTTCTTCAGTGCCTGCGTCCTGCTGATCCTGACCTTCGTTCGCGCCGATACCCTGCGCTCGGCCTTTTTCTGGACCCTCGGCAGTCTGAGCGGCGCCTCATGGGGCATGATCGCGGCCATGCTGACCTACTCGGTTCCTGCGCTCCTGGTGTTGTTTGGGCTGAGCCGGCATCTGAACGCACTGACGCTCGGGGAGGAGACGGCTGCCTACCTGGGAACCGAGACGGAAGCGGTCAAGCGCCTGGCCTTCCTGCTGGCTTCGCTGCTCGCCGCCGCGGCTGTTTCGGTTGCCGGCGTCATCGGCTTCATAGGACTTGTGGTTCCACACGCGGTCCGTCTATCCGGTGTGCGCGATCACAGGGCTCTCACGCCCCTGTCCTTCGTGGCGGGAGCGTGTGCGCTGGTCCTGGCGGACGCCGCCGCGCGTACCGTGGCGGCCCCCATGGAGGTTCCCATTGGTGTGATCACCGCCTTCCTGGGAGTTCCGATGTTCCTGATTCTCCTGCGGCGAGCGGTTCGCTCATGATCTGCGGGCTCGAGCGAGTCTCATTTCGATACCATGGGCGCTCGGCAAACGCCCTTACTGACGTCGATCTCGAGGTAGGCGAGGGAACGCACGTGGCGTTGGTCGGTCCCAACGGGGCCGGGAAGAGCACCATTCTGCGACTCCTTACCGGGGTACTCACCCCGGATGTCGGGACGGCCTCGGTGTTCGGACGCCAGGCGCAGTCCTGGAAGCGCAGGGACATGGCTCGACAGGTGGCGGTCGTGTCGCAGGGTGGGGAAGCCGACGTGCCGATCTCGGTAAGGGAGCTCGTGAGCATGGGCCGACACCCCTACGTGAGCCCGTGGTCGGCATTGGGCCGGGAGGATCACGCCGCGGTGGACGCGTGCCTGGAGTCCGTGGACCTGGCCGAGCTGGCGGCCTGTGACGTACGTGAGCTATCGGGCGGTGAGCTGCAGAGAGCGCGCCTGGCGCGCGCCCTCGTACAGGAACCTCGGCTCCTTCTGCTTGACGAACCGACCGCTCATCTGGATTTGGGGCACGAAGCCCGCTTCATGGAGCTTGTGCGGCAATACATGGCGACACAAGCGGTTACGGTCGTTGCGGTGACCCATCACTTGAACGTGTCGGCGCGCTTCGCCGATCGGATGGTGCTTCTTGCCTCCGGACGTGTCCTGAAGGAGGGGCGTCCGGACGAGGTATTGACGCCTTCGTTTCTGGAAGCGGCGTTCGATTGGCCGGTCGACGTAGTGGACCTGGGCAACCTGGGCCGGCACGCGATCGCGGGGACGAGGGGCTCACCTCGGGTTGAGCCGTGACGCGCTTCCGCCACCGCGGTCACACGCTGGAATCGGGATGCGGGAGGAGGGTCCGCGGCGCACTCCTCTGTTGCGTCATGTCCTCCTTACCCTCGAGTGCCCGTGCTCAGGAAGAGGGTCAGGAAGTCGTGGTGACGGTGCGCGTGGTCTCCGAGGGTGGGGCGCCTGTGACAGGGGCCTCCGTGACGGTGGAGGACCTAACCGCAGCGTCCGAGAGCCCGACTCGTGTGGATCGTATCGCTGCCGAAGGCACCACGATTCCCCTTCGACTCAGGGTCGGGCGCGCCTACCGAATATCGGTACAGGCCCCGGGGCACCGTGGGCGCGCCACCGATGTCTCGCCTACCGTTTCGACCACTCTCCGGCTCGTCCTTCCGGTCGATCCATATGAACTGCCACCCATCCTGGCAGCCGTGGGGACAGGAGATGCGGATTCGCGGGCTCGGTCGGTCTTCCAGGCACGTTTCGCGGACGAGTCTCTCACTTACGCAACCGTCGATGAGTGGCTGCAGGATGTCCCGGGTGCCACCCTCCGCGGTCGCGGTCCTGGCGGGGCACAGGTGTTGTCGGTGCGTGGGAGCCGACCGCAAGACGTCCTGGTACTCCTGGACGGGGTGCCGCTGAACGATCCCCTGACCGGCAGGGCCGATCTGTCGATGATTCCCACCTCCACCCTGGAGTCGGGTACTCTCGTCCACGGGGCGGCGTCCCAGCGATACGGATCCGGAGCGGGAGCGGGGGTTCTGCTTCTCACGTCGCGGGTCGGTCAGGGCTCGGGGGTGAGCGGTGGGGCACGGATGGAATCGTTTGGAGGAATGGGCCTCGACCTGCAAGCGGATGCTTCCGGGCGAGAAGGGCGCCTGGCCCTGTCGCTCTCCGCGGCGAAGGCCGAGAACGACTTCTCTTTTCGCAACCCGGTTGTGCCTGACGGGGTGAAAGAGGTCAGGACGAATGCTGACGCGGCGAGCACTCATGGGGCCCTTCGCGCTGCCTCGGGTCCGGTCTTCGCCAGTCTGCGTTTCGATCGCGTCGAGCGTGGCGTGCCGAGCAGAGCGGGGACGCGCGCGTTTTCGGATGCCCGGGCGGAGGATCGCTCATGGATCGCAGCCGCCGGCCTGGACCTTCCAGTCGTCCGCGGGTCGGCCAGCTACGGATGGCACCGCCTTGGGTATCGCGCCTCACCCCTGGGCTCCGCCTCGGCCCAGGAGGTGGCAGAGTTCCGCCTGGCCGGTGACGTGAATCTCCAGTCCACCCCCCTGACCCTCGGCACTCGAATCACGAGGGAGGAAGTAAAGGGCGACGCGATCGCCGGAACCCATGGGCGCACCACGGTTGGGGGCCGGTTGGCAGCGGGAGTGGCGGCGGGCCGCTTTCGGATGGACCCGGCCGTGTCGGTTGACATCGCCGGAGATTGGGTGGTGGCAAGCCCGGAATTATCCGCTACGTGGCTGCCCAACGCAGAGACTAGAGTATGGGGCCGGGTTGGTCAGGGCTTTCGCCTGCCGACGTTCGGAGATCTGTATTTCGCGTCCCAGTATCAGTTGCGAGCGAATCCGGACCTCGAGGCCGAGCGCATCTCGTTCGATTCCGAAGTCGGAGTCGGCGTTCGGGCCGGATCAGGCACCGTGGAGTTCGAAACGTCGGCCAGTGCGTGGGCCCGTCGCACGGAGAACCCTATCGTGTGGCTGGCCAGCTCTGTCGCTCTCTGGAGCCCAACCAACCTCGGCGAGCTGTGGGCCACGGGCCTCGACCTCCAGATCGAGCTGGTGTCGCGGGCACGAGCCCGATTCGGGTGGCGGGCTCAACTCGTAGGCACCGTGCAGCGGAGCCGCGTCGGGTTCGGAAGCAATCGAAATCCGTTGCCGTACGAGCCGGGAAGCTCCGGTCGGCTCAGCTTCGAAGGATGGAGCGGAGCCACCGGTCTGAGGCTGGATGTGCGTTATACGGGGTCTCGGAGCACCAGCCTTGCGGCGACTCGGACTCTCGACGGCTTCACCACCGTCGACCTTTCGACCCGGCACCATCTTGAGGCGGGAACTCTGCGCATCGGTCTGTTCGCCAGGATGGAGAACATCCTGGACCGGCGATACCAGCTGATCGAGCTGTTTCCCGAGCCGGGCCGCCACTTCACGTTGCGTTTTGAGGCCAGGAGGGCCACTCCATGATCCGTAGACACTCCGTCCGTGTTCATCCGCTCTTTCTGGCGCTGCTCGTCGTTCTTTGGGCCTGCGACGACTCGACGACCGGGCCAACGGGGCCCATCCGCGAAGACGTATTCGTTCTCAATTCCACGGGGCAGACGATGGCATCGTTCTCGGTGCTGGATGCCCTGGAAGCGGTGGGTTCTCCCACTGACATGGGGGCGGGGTTCGACGGGGACGCTTTCGACCTCACGGCCGGGTTCGCGGTGACGACCGTGTCGTCCTTCGGCGGGAGTCGTATCCTGTTTGTCGACCTGGCCTCAGGCGACGTTCTCACTACTTCATTCCCAGCGCCTGAATCCGATCTAACGAACCCCTCGGCCGCTTCGTTCGATGCGCAGGGGACGGCCTGGGTAGGCGGGCGGGGGAGCGACGCCATCTACCGGGCGAGTCCCGGCGACCCCTCCGCCGAGAGGATTGCCAGTGGGGTTGGCACCTTCGTCGAAAGAGTCGTCCCGTTTGAAGATCGGCTCTACGTGGTCGATGCCAACATCGACGACGACGGTGGCTCGTACCAACCGCTCGGCCCCGGTCGGATCATCGTACTCTCGCGGGCGGGCGCGGAGGAAGCCGTGATCGATCTTCCACCCGCCGCATTCAACCCCACCGACGCGGTGGCAACTGCGGGGAGCCTGGTCGTTCTCGCAGCAGGGACGTTCGACCCGACCACGTACCTTCCCTCGAACGACGGCAGCCTCGTCGCGATCGACCTGGAGACCGGTGAAGTGGGGTCTCCACTGTCCCTCGGTGCGAACGGCGTGTCATTGGAGTTCGGGGAGGATGGGTTCATCTACGTGACTACGACATCGGACTACCAGTCCTTGAGCCTTCTCCGCTTCGACCCCGTCGCCGGGGCCTTTACTCGCGGGCCCGCGGACCCCATACCGGTCACGGGGGAGGATGGCGGACGGGTAGACTGCTGGTCGGCCACCGGACTCAGCGACGGCCGTATCGTGTGTGTCACTTTCAGTTTTGCCGAATCGGGACGCCTCGTTTTGACGGACGATGGCGGCGGGTTCATCGACGAGGTCGCGTCGGGGTTCGGGAGCACGGATGTGGCGTCACGTTGATCTGGCGTGGTCGCCGGAGTGCGTGTTGTTTGCCGGCCTTTAACCCCACGGGTAGCTTGGCGGCGTGCCGATCGTTACGACGCGCAGCGTAGTGCTGCAGACCTATCCGTACAGCGACACCAGCAAAATCCTGCGTCTACTGACTCTGGATCACGGTCCTCAGTCCGTAATGGCGCGCGGAGCGCTTCGTCCACGCAGTCGCCTGTCGGGAGTCCTGGAGCCTTTTGCTGATGGCACGGCCACGTTCTACTTCAAGCCGGATCGCGACCTGCACACCCTTTCGGAATTCGAGTTGGCGCGGGAGAGGCAAGCCCTGGGGAGAGATCTCCGGCGCTATGCAGCGGCCAGCGTGCTGTGTGAGCTGGTTCTGCGCCTGGCGCCTGCCGAGCGAGACCTCGAGTTGTACGGAGTCCTCATCGGGGGCCTGGATGCCCTTCTCGAAGCCAGGCCCGGCAGCGTCCCGGGGACCGCCTTGGCTGCTTGTTGGTCCCTTGTCGACGTGCTCGGCTTCGCGCCGGATCTCAGCGGGTGCTCACGTTGTGGAGATGACCTGTCACTGCGGGAGGGCGGACTCGACGTGCGGGATGGGGCACTGGTCTGCCAGCGGTGCCTTCCAGGTGGACGGGTCCTGCCGCCCGGCGAACTAGAGACGCTTCGACGATTGGCCGCGGGGACTGCAGAGGGCCCCACCCCGTCCTCGCGGCAGGTTCATTTGCTGGTCGAGTTCATCCGTCACCACGCTGCCGAGGGCATTCGTCTCCGCTCTCTCGACTTCCTGCTCGCCGAGGAGGTGCGGTGAGCCACGGCGTGATCGTGGGAACGGGCGGACACGTCGATCACGGCAAGACGTCGCTGGTGCGCGCACTCACCGGAGTGGAGACCGACCGGTGGGCCGAGGAGCGGGAGAGAGGACTGACCATCGACATTGGATTCGCTCCGCTGCAGTCGGTCATGGGGGGGGAAGCCGGCATCGTGGACGTGCCCGGGCATGAGGATTTCGTAAAGAACATGCTGGCGGGCTCGACCGGTGTCGACGTTCTGTTGCTCGTCGTCGCGGCAGACGAGGGGCCCATGCCCCAAACCCGTGAACATGTCATGATCGCCCGTCTTCTGGGTATTCGAGCCGGCGTCGTAGCCCTGAACAAGATGGATCGGGTCGACGACGAATGGCTCGAGATGGTTCGGGATGAGACACGCGAGGAAGTGTCGAGACTCCTCGGCCACGCGGATTGGCCGATTGTGGCCGTGTCGGCGGCGACGGGTGAGGGGCTGTCCGACCTGAGGGAGGCGATCCGGGATGCCGCCGCGGGATCCAGGAAACGCGATACACTCGATCTCTTTCGCATGCCGGTCGATCGCTCGTTCAGCGTGAGAGGCGCGGGCACCGTAGTCACGGGAACTACCTGGAGCGGGCGGGTGAGGGTTGGCGAGCGAATTCGCCTCCTCCCGGACGACCTGACCGCCCGAGTGAGATCCCTGCAGGTACATGGTGAGGAGCGCGAGGAGGTGGGACCGGGTCTTCGCTGTGCCATGGCCCTGGTCGGCGTCGATGCCTCTCGCGTCGACAGGGGGAGCGTGGCGTTGGGCACTGGCAACTGGCGCTCACTGAGTCGGCTGGGCGTCCGCATCGAAGTGCCGCCCGGGTCTGCACGCGAAGTCGAGCACGGTCAGAGGGTCCGGCTCTTCCTCGGCACGAGCGAAGTGATGGCTCGCGTGCGCACGGTGAGGCGAGATGCGGTTTCGGTAGGCGAGCGTGGGTGGGGCGTGCTGGATTGCGAGCGGCCCATTGTGGCGCGGGTCGGAGATCGCTTCGTCCTCAGATTCTACTCGCCTGTGACCACAATCGGCGGGGGACAGGTTTGCGCCCTGGACCCTCCGCGGGGCTGGAGGGCTCAGATCGGCGAGTGGGCGGCGATCCTCGACGAGACGCCTGAAGTCGCTGTGGTAGCCGCGGTGGGCGTGACCGCCGGAAGGGGACTGAAGGCAGAGGACGTATCCCTCGTGACCGGAATCCCGTCCGGAAGGGCCGAGGAGCTGTTGACACGTAGTCCTGCGGTGACCCGGGTAGGCGCGGCATGGTACGGCCTGGATTCCGTGGACGGCGTGGCGGAGGCGGTCCTCGAGCACCTTCGAAAAGCTCACGAATTGAGGAGAAGATCTTCGGCAGAATCTCTCGAGTCTGTCCGTGCGGGTCTGTCCGTGCGCTTCTCGACGGACCTGGTGGATAGGGTCATCGGCACACTGGCTTCGGATGGAAGAGTGGTGGTGGATGGTCCGGGAATTCGGCTCGCCGGGCATATGGCAGGTCTCAGCGAAAGCGAGGAACAGGCCCTGCGAGAGCTACAGGCCGCTCTCGTGGCGGCGGACCTGGCCCCTCCTTCACCGTCGGAATTGGCCACCGTTGTCGGAGTGGACCGGGAACTCCTCAACGACCTGTTGAAGTTGCTCGTAGAGCGAAGCGAAATCGTCAGGGTGACCCCGGAGATGTTCGTGACGCGGAGTGCCGAGGAACGGGCGCGGGACGCCATCAGGCGTACCGCGAGTTCGGTAGCCGTTCCTCCCGGAGAATTCCGTCAGGCGCTGGGGCTCACGCGGAAGCATCTGATTCCGCTGCTGGAGTACATGGACCGGATCGGGGTTACCCGGAGGACTCCTGAGGGGAGGGTCTTAAATGAAGAAGTCTGACCCGCCGGAGGACGGCGCGGATGCTCAGTCCACGTAGTAGAGAAATCTCCCACAATGGGCGCACACGCCGATGCTGTCGTTGCGGCCCGCCTCGGCCGACCATGCAGTGGGAGTCGCGACGAAGCACCCGTAGCAGATTCCGTTCAATACCGGAACGACCGCCCGCCCCAGGGTCCCGATGAAGCTCAGATACCGACTCTGGATCCCGGGATCCAAGCGGCCGACAAGCTCGGTGATCTTGGCATCCAGGAGATCCAGGGCCTCCTCCGGCTTCAGATCGAAGACCGCTTCTTCCATGTCTCGCAAGGGCTCGTCCTGAAGCGCCCTCCGCTGGGTGTGTAGATCCTGCAGCTCCAGGAGCAGTTCAAGCTGCGGATGCATATGCTCAGACTCCCTTTTCCTCCAGCAGGGCGATGAACTCCTCTGGCCGCTCGATCTGTGCAAGCCGTTCAGGTATGTCGGGCTCCTTGCCAAATTGAGCGATGCGGCCGAGGACCGGCAGATACTGATTCGAGACCTCGAGAGGAGGGGCTACAATCAGGAAGATGTGCTGCACGGGCTTCTTGTCTATCGCGTCGAAGTCAATTCCGGGCAGTTTCCTTCCGAAGGCCACGCGCAACCGATTGACGACCAGCGACCGACAGTGAGGGATGGCGATACGCCGTCCGATTCCTGTGGATCCGAGGTTCTCCCGGCGCTTCAGCATCTTGAACAGGATACCCCTCGACTTCTCGTCCAGTCCGAGAAGGCCGACCAACTCCCTGAGGGCCTCGTCCTTGGTCTCCGCCGCAAGATCCAGGCTGATGGCCTCGAGTGTGAAGAAATCGCGCAGTTGCATATTTATCTTCTCCTGGCCGCCGGAACCCGCGACCCGGTAGTTCACTGAACTTCAGGAACACGCAGTATATTCGGTTTGTCGAAAGGCTGTCAAAGGCAGGCGCATCTTCGCGTCGATGGATTGACGGAACGAGAGGGCCGCTTTAGTGTGACATAACAGTGAGGGCTGCCCCGGCAGCCCTCACGTGCGCTCAGGCGCAGCTGATTGAAAATGAGGGGGTGAACTAGATTCGACGCGTTTTCGGATCCTGAGGTAGCGTGCCGAGGTTTCCCGGAACCTCGTGAAACACCGGGAAAAAAACACAACTGCCAACGACAACTTGGCTTTGGCTGCGTAACTAACGTAGCCCGTTCTCCGAGCAGCCCGCCCGAGGCGGTTCGGGGAGCGCCGATAATTCGGGCTGGTCCCCGCAGCCGGCCACAGACTGCGGAGACGAGATGGCGAAAGCCGCGAGTGGCTGGCTGACGGCAGGCCGTCGAGGAGCCTTGTCGCCGGTGAGATCTGATCCTCGAATACGCACGTAGAGACCAACGGGGAAGGGTTCGCGGACCCGGGTGCGATTCCCGGCACCTCCATCATCTATCCGCGCTCCGGCTGCAGGCCGGGTCGCGGAGTTTTTCGTTTTTGGGCCCGCTCTCTGCCAGGGCCCGCCGCGGATCGCACTTCGGTCGGTCCGCCATCGTACGCAAGGAGACACCTGACGTGCTGGATGAACTTCTGGAACGCTTGAACGGGGAGTCTGAGGCTCTGCTTCACGAGCTCACCGTGGTACTTCCAAACGAGATCGAAACAGCCGTTGCCCAGGGCGATCTGAGCGAGAACGCTGAATACACAGCCGCGCTCGAGCGGCAGCAGTTCGTTCGGGCGAGGTTGGATCACATCGCCCGCCGGCTCGGTGAAATCAGCGACATCGACCTGGAGCAGGTCCCCGAAGACCGAATCGGCTTCGGGTCCCGAGTCGAGGTGGTGGATCTTGATGACGAGACCGTCGAGCGATACACGATCGCGTTCGGCGACTATCTCGATTTTGAGAAGGCCGAGATCTCGATGGCCTCTCCCATTGGGAAGGCCCTGCTCGGGAAGGGAAACGGAGACGAAGTCGACATCTCGTTGCCCAACGGCAGAATCCGGTACCGGATCCTGACCTTCGAGACACTTCACGACCTCGGTGAGGGCCCGGCCTGACCGGGGCCCTCAGGTAGTCAGAATACGGATATCTCCGGAACGTATCGAGACGGATCCCGACGCACATCCTCCAACATGCCGTTCAGCTCTACAAGTGTTCGAAGTAGCTCCTCGTAGAGTTCATCGTCGCCGAACAGTCGTCCCGCGGATCCCTCACCTGCCAGCAACCCGGCGAGCAGGGAGTCCGCGCGCGCGACCGTGCCGGTGAGCTCCCTGTACAGACTGTCCGAACGAATCAGTTGGCCCAACGTTCCCTCTCCTTCGACCACGGACCGGGTCAAAGTATCGAAGGACGTGACGGCCGAGCGGACGGCCGCGTAAAGCGTGTCGTCGGTGAGCATCCGCATCAGGGCTCCGTCGGGAGAAGCGGCAGACGCTACGAGAGTATCGAGACTCTCAGCCAGGCCGACCAGTCGCTCATAAAGCTGCTCGTCCACAACCAATTGCCCCAATGTGCCGCGACCTTCGAGAAGCCCGCTCGTAAGGGTCGACAGGTTCCTGGCGACATCGGTTAGATCACCGACGGCCTCCGCACCTTCAGCCAGGAGCGCGTCGTAGTCGAGAGAAGCCGCCGAGGCGACCGTGTCTCCCGGCTGCAGGACCCGGGCATCTGAACTTCCTGGCCTGATATCGATGAGCCGATCTCCCAGCAGGCCCTGGGTTCTGACCTGGGCCCGGGAATCAGCGCGGATCTGATCCTGCACGCGGACATTGATCGCGAGCCAGATGGCTACGGCTTCCCGGCTTTCCGGCCGCTCGTCAGGTGGAATGAACCGAATATCGTCCACCTGCCCGACGGTCTGGCCCGCCAGCTGAACCGCTGCCCCGGGCACCAGACCCGAGGCAGAGCGGACGAGCGTGACGAGGCGATACCTCTCACCAAACACGTTCCCGGTGTCCCCTACGAGGAAGACACCCACCGAAAGCAAGCCGAGGGCCACGAGAATCAGCAAGCCGACCCGGACCTGCTCCCATGTCACTACCGCACCTTTTCTCACGGATACTCCCGGTCACGCGCGGGCGCTGCGGGCCCGCACCGTCTATCGAAGGAATGCACGCACATACTCGTCTTCCGACGCCACCATCTCCTCCGGCCCGCCGACGAACACCAGGACTCCCTCAGACAACAGAGCGACACGATTACTGATGCGGAAGGCCGACCGAATGTCGTGTGTCACGACGATAGAGCTGACATCGAGCTCGTTCTGCAGCTTCGATATGAGGTCGTTGATCGTCCGCGTCGTGATCGGGTCCAGCCCGCTCGTCGGCTCGTCGTACAGGAGCAACCTCGGTCGATGCACAACGGCCCTGGCGATTCCCACGCGCTTCTTCATGCCCCCGCTGAGCTCTGCCGGCAGCAGGTCCATCACCTGGTCCGGCTCGAGATCGACCAGATCGAGAGACTCTCGTATCCGGCGTCTGATCTCCTCCTCGGGCAGGTCGGTGTGCTCGTGAAGATAGAAGCCCACGTTATCGTACACGCTGAGCGAGTCGAACAGGGCCGCCCCCTGAAACACCATGCCCATATTGCGTCTCAGAGCGAGGACCTGTCTCAGTGGCACATTCGCGATGTCCTGTCCCTCCACCCGGACCTGTCCTGAGTCAGGAAGAGAGAGTCCCAGGATCAGCCTCAGAATCGTAGATTTTCCCGCGCCGGACCCTCCGAGCACGGACAGTGTCTCGCCCCGGTGGAGGTCGAGGGTTACACCCTGGAGGACGGTGTGGTCTCCGAAGGCGAGGCAAAGATCCTCCAGTTCAACGACAGGACCCGCAACGGAAGGCAGAGTCGACTCATCTCCCAGGTCCGCGAGCGCCCTGCGGACTTCCTCTCGGAGTTCCTTCCGCATTTGCGAGTCCCACAGGTCGAGCGAGTCCCGGGTCATTCGATCAACAACGCGATGAGCACCTGGGTCAGGAAGTAGTCCGTCGCCAGAATGAACACGGAAGTGGTCACGACGGCCCGCGTCGCGGCCCTGCCCACGCCCTCCGTACCGCCGCTAGTCTTCAGGCCGAAGTAGCAGCCCGTGATCGCGATGATGGCTCCAAAGAACACCGGTTTCAGTAGACCGGAGAACAGGTCAATCGGGATATAGCGGAAGATGAAGCCCGTCTCGGCCATCGTCAGGTACACCGAGCGCATATAGAGACCCATCGTGAGATCCAGCTTCACGACGGCGATCAACATCCCTCCCAGTATCGCGACGACGTCGGTGATCACGGTCAACAACGGAAGACAGACGATCGCGGCCACGAAACGCGGAACCACGAGCTTTCGCACGGGGTCGACGCTCATCGTGTAGAGTGCGTCGACCTGCTCGGTGACCTTCATGGCGCCGATCTCCGCCGCCATCCCCGATCCGGCGCGCCCGGTGACCATGAGCGCGGTGAGAACGGGGCCGAGCTCTCGTATCGTGCTTGCACCCACCAGTCGGCCAATGTAGATGGTGGCTCCGAACTGCTTCATCTCCACTGCCGACTGCAGGGCGAGCACCATTCCGGTGAACAGACCCGTGAGAAGAACGATTCCAATGGACCCGACTCCTATCGCGTCCATCTGGATCACCAGGTCGCGGCCGTAGAAAGGCCTCGAGAGGCTTCCGTGGAGCGAGCGGCCGAGAAGGCGGAAGTACTCCTGTGTGTGGAACGCCCACCCCTTGAGGGTGTCGTTGAGGTAACGCAGCGGGGTGCTGGCCGTTTCGCTCAAACTCATGGGCGCTGACGATCTCCCGTGCTTTGACTCCCCTGCGCCCTGCGACTAGTTTCGCGCGACGCGCGTCCTGCTCGACGATGACGTGTCGAAACAGACCGCAGGACCGAAATTCTGCGCCGCTTTCCTGCGGCGGGCAGTCCTTCGCGGCAGGTTACCCGGGATCCAGATCGGACGCAAGACGATATCGTGCTCCCACACTCTCCATACGTAGCGAAAGAGGAGGCTCAACGCTTCCTCTCGAAGGCCCGCGACGGACGGGTTCTAGTCGTGGGTGACGCCATGCTCGACGTCTACCTCGGCGGCTCCGTGGACAGAATCTCACCGGAGGCCCCAGTCCCTGTGGTTCGCGTGGAAAACGAGATCGCGGCGCCGGGCGGGGCCGCGAATGTCGCCGCGGGTGTGGCGGCGTTGGGGGGAAAGTGCCGCCTGGTGGCTGCGGTGGGCACGGACGAATCGGCCACCATTCTGGCTGAGCGATTGGATCAGGCCGGAGTGGACTCCGGCGATCTCGTGTCGATGTCGGGGAGACCTACCACGAAGAAGACGCGAATCCTCGCGCGCCATCAACAGATGTTGAGGGTGGACCGGGAGGATCCCACGCCCATGGCTGAGGAAGATCACCAGCGCCTTGCAGACCGTGCCCTGAAAGCTGTCGAATGGGCGGAGGCGCTCGTAATCGAAGACTATGACAAGGGCGTGGTCGACGGGGCACTGTCCCGCCAGCTCCTCTCGCGGGCCAAGGCGAGGGGGATTCCATCCGTTGTCGACCCGAAGCTCAGGCATTTCTTCGATTTTCCTGGGGCTACCATATTCAAGCCCAACGCTCGCGAACTGGCTGCCGCGCTTGGGCTCGAGAGGGAACCGAGAGATGAAGCCACTCTCCACCCCCTCCTGGACCGATTGGAGTGCGACTGCCTTCTCCTCACCCTGGGTGAAGAGGGGATGCTGCTCGTCGAACCTTCCGCCGAGACGCGGTTATTGTCTCCGGAGGCTCGAGAGGTCTTTGATGTAACCGGAGCGGGCGATACCGTTACCGCGGTACTGGCCATGTGCCTTCTGGCGGGTGCCTCCGTCAGCCAGGCGGCGTATCTGGCGAACCTCGCCGCAGGGATAGAAGTGACCAGGCTGGGGGCAGTGCCGGTTACGGAGGCGGAACTGGTGCAGGCGCTGGACGGACGGTACACCAACGGGACAACTGGAAGCACCTCATAGAACAGGGAGCTGTGAATGCCTACCGATATTGATATCGCACAGAATGCGACGTTGAGACCGATCCTGGACGTCGCGGATGAGATCGGACTGAGTGCCGGGGACCTGCGTCCATATGGCCACACCATTGCGAAGATCACTCCCGAGGCCCTTCAGGATCGCCCGGAGAAGGGGAAGGTCGTACTCGTCACGGGAATGACTCCCACGCCTGCAGGGGAGGGGAAGTCGACTGTGGCCGTGGGTCTTGCCCAGGCACTGCGCCGGCTGGAGAAGAGCACGATGCTGTGCCTCCGCGAGCCCTCGCTCGGGCCCGTCTTCGGGATCAAGGGTGGTGCTGCGGGCGGCGGCTACTCCCAGGTCCTGCCGATGGAGGAAATCAACCTGCACTTCACGGGTGATTTTCATGCCATCACGTCTGCGCACTCGCTGCTTTCCGCCGTATTCGACAACAACTTGCAGCGCGGGAATTCCATCGGAGTCGACACCCGCAAGATCAACTGGCGGCGAGCCGTGGACATGAACGATCGTTCGCTGCGTAATCTCGTGGTCGGACTCGGAGGGCCGATGTCTGGCCTTCCTCGTGAAGACGGCTTCACGATCACGGCCGCTTCGGAGATCATGGCCATCTTCTGCTTGTCCTCGGACCTCGCGGACTTCGAGAGAAGAGTCTCGAAGATCGTGCTCGGGACGCGGCCGGACGGGTCGTTTGCGCGGGCCGGGGAGCTGAACGTTGATGGGGCGCTGGCTCTTCTCATGAAGGACGCACTCGCGCCGAACCTGGTTCAGACGATCGAAGGTGGGCCGGCCCTTATTCACGGTGGGCCGTTCGCCAACATCGCGCATGGATGCAACTCCCTGATCGCCACCAGGGCGGGCACCCGCCTCGGCGACATCGTTGTGACGGAGGCCGGCTTCGGTTCGGACCTCGGGGCGGAGAAGTTCTTCGACATCAAGTGTCGCATGGGCGGACTCGAACCTCAGGCCGCGGTCGTGATCGCCACGCTACGGGCCATGAAGCACCATGTGTCCGTGACGGGCGACGTCAATGCGGGCTTCCAGAACCTCATGGCCCCCGTGGAAAACGTCCGTCAGTTTGGCGTTCCCGTCGTGGTGGCCATCAACCGCTTCGCCGATGACACCGACGAGGAGGTCGAACTGGTCGCTTCGATGTGCAAAGCGGCTGGAGTCCGCTATGCGGATTGCGACATATGGGCGAGAGGCGGAGAAGGTGGGGTGGAGTTGGCAGAGGAGGTGCTGACGGTACTCGACGAGGGAGAGGCTGACTTCCAACCTCTGTACTCGACCGAGCTCAGCCTCCGCGAGAAGCTCGAGACCGTCGTTTCAAAGGTGTATGGGGCAGACGGGCTGAGCATGACCCCAGCGGCAACCAAGCAGGCGCAGCAGATCGTGGAAAACGGCCTCGACGACCTTCCGGTGTGCGTGGCCAAGACGCAGTACTCGCTGAGCGATGACCCGACTCTGCTTGGACGGCCACGTGGTTTCGACATCACGGTGCGCGAGTTCCGGATCTCGGCTGGCGCAGGTTTCGTGGTGGCACTCACCGGGGATGTCATGACGATGCCCGGCCTGGCGGCTCGGCCGGCGGCTGAGGGAATGCGGATCCACCCGGACGGGCGGATCGAGGGACTGTTCTGAGTCGGAGTAGATCAACCGGAGAGCGCGCGATGCGAGTGTTACACACAGATAGGGCCCCGGCGGCCATCGGTCCGTACTCCCAGGCCGTGGAAGCAGGCGGGTTTCTGTTTTCGGCGGGACAGATTGGATTGATCCCCGGGACCCCGGACTTTGCCGGCGAGGACGTCGAGGGCCAGGCCACCCAGGTATTTCGCAACCTCGCAGCGATTCTTGAGGAAGCGGGCCTGACCTTCGGCGACGTAGTCAAGACGACGGTCTACCT
>JAUVPT010000327.1 GCA_030598525.1 Gemmatimonadota bacterium | reverse complement strand
TCTGTGAGGTGTTGCCTTCCAGGCGCCGCATCAGCCACGGCGTCGCGAGATAGGCCGCGATCGCCACCATGAGCCCCACGGTCGCGTCGATCCCGTAGTGAAACCGTCCGAATACCGTTCCAAGCGTTAGAGACACCGCGAAGGGCGCCATGATCCAGAATACGCGCTTGCTCTCGCGCCCCGTAGCGAACCAGGCGGATAGCGTCGCTGCGACGTGCGAAGAGGGAAACGCCGTACCCTTGGAGGACCCGGACTCGAGAATGGAGTGAACCAGCGCGAACATCTTTCCGTTTGCGGCCTCGCCCGCGATCCGAGGAAAGTCGTAGCGGGGGCCCGCCACGGGGAAGACGGAGAAGCACAGGTAACAGATGAAAAAGGCCAGGGCGATCGTGAAGGAGGCCCGCTCCAGTGCGCGCGGCCCCTTGAGCAGGAACGCGGTCGCTGCTGCACCGGGGACGATGAGGTAGTACGAGAAATAGCCGAGGTGGAGCATCTCCGAGAACCACAGGCGGCCATACCACTCACTGAACGCCATGGCCAACTGGGTGCCGAACAGTGACTCCTCCCACTGCATCACCGTGGCGTCGAAGTAACCCGTCACGTGCACCTGGTTCAGAGGCGCGAGCTCCATATAGAGAAGCGGGGTGAGGGCGACCGGGTAGATCAATCGGAAGAACAACACGAGTCGGTGCGAGGGAAGCGGGAGCACCGCTGCCCACCATATCAGGCCCATGCCGGCGGCGTGCAGCGCGGCGATCCCGAGGCCCATCCCACTGAGGCTGGTCAGGGCCACGATGCCCGTGGCCGCCAGGTAGGCGAGCACGAGGTAGTCCACCGCGAGCGGTCCGCGGCTGCTCATTTCCGTCTCGGACCTGAACTGGTTGATCATGGGAAGCCTGTTGAAGGACTGGGGCGGGTCGTGTTGCGTGCGCCCCAAGGCCAGATCCAAGGCGGCGCGACGACGGCATAGCTGCAGCTACGTCGAGGCGCGCCAACGTCGGAGATGGCCATGTGCCGCCGCAACCCTAGAGCCATCCGTGTTCACGGTACCAGCGCCCGGTCTCTTCCATTGCCTCACGCAGATGCGTGGTCGCACGCCAGCCGAGCGACGATTCGGCTTCCCGCGGATCAGCCGTCCAGTCCAGCCGTGAGAGATCGTCCGCCGTGCGGCGATCGAACTGCGGGGGCATCCGGACGAGTCGCGCCGCTGCCTCCGCTACGGCCCCGCTGACCTGCCACACTGCGTCCGGGATCTTCACCAGGCGGACCGGCTTTCCAACCGCATTGCCCAGGGCTTCGCCCATGTCGGCCCAACTCACGATCTCGGGACCCACGATGGGGATCGGTTTCAGGTCCACGTCCGGACGGGCCACCGCCCGAATGACCGCCTCGGCTACGTCCTTCACGTACACCGGCTGCAGCCGACCTTTACTGGTCGGCACCGGCATCATACCGGTCTTCGCCACCTTGAACAGGTTGAGCGAGTCCTCGTCCCTCGGACCGTAAATGCCGCCAGGCCGCAGGATCACTCCCTGCATCGTCCCTGTCTGCTCGGTGAGCGCCTGGAAGAGGCGGCGTTCGCCGGCCAGCTTGCTCTCACCGTATGCGCTCGTCGGCCGATCGCCTGCGGGTCCCGGGTCGCTGGCCCGCCGGTCCGGGCCGCGCGCAGCCAGGCTGCTCACCAGGACGAAGCGGCGCACTCCGGCGTCGACGGCTCCGAGCGCCAGCGCCTGAGTGCCTTCGGCGTTCACTCGCTGGTAATCCGCGTCGGACTTCGCCCGTGTGAGACCGGCCGAGTGAACGACCACATCGATCCCGTCGAGCGCGACCGCCAATGCCTCGGCGGAGCGCACGTCAGCCGTTACGCGTTCTACCGGGAGAGATTCGATCCACCTGGGATTGCTCGTCTTCCGGACCGTGCATCGAACGGTCCAGCCCTCCGCGACGAGCGCATCGGCCACGTGGCTGCCCAGGAAGCCCGTAGCGCCCGTGAGGAGAATGGTTCGGGGAATCTCAGGCACCGGAATCGAGGTCCCGATCGTACATGCGATACCGTTTGTAGACCGTCGAGCCCAGTTTCTCCAGCGGCTTCCGCATCGGGTAGTTGTGCTCGAGGATCCACCCGAACTCCCCGGCGGCTATACCCTTCGCCGAGGCCTCCCTGAAGATCCGCAGTATCAGGAGGGAGTCGATCCCCTTGTGCCGGTACTCCTCGACCAGACCGAGCGTCAGCACCCGGCCCATGTCGATGTGTTTCGAGTGCTTCAGGACTTTCAGGATACCGAACGGAAACAGTCGTCCGCGAACCTTGATCAGGGCCTGGTTGTAGTCCTTCAGCCATAGGGCGAAACCGATCGGCTCACCCTCGGCGTTCTCGGCGAAAATGACTTGCACGGGATCCTTCATCACGGCCACCTTGAGCTCGTCGGCCATGAACCGGATCTCGGCATCCGTCATCGGGACGAAGCCCCAGTTCTTCTCCCACGCCTTGTTGTACACGTAGAGGACGCGGTCGAGCTCGGCGGAGAAGTCTTCCTTCCGCAGCGTCCTGAGCGAGATATCCAGCCTCTTCGACAGCCGCTCCTCCCGTTTGAGAAGGAATTCCGGCGGAATGTTGTTGTCCAGGTAGTAGGCCACCATGTCCATGGCGGCATGGAACCCCGCGTTCTGGATCAGGTCTTCGTAGTATTCGGGGTTGTACGGCATCATGATGG
>JAUVPT010000143.1 GCA_030598525.1 Gemmatimonadota bacterium | reverse complement strand
CGCGACAGGTTGCTCGACGCGCTTCGAGAACAGTCCCTGGTCCCGCTGGTCCTCAAGGGCGGTGCCCTTCGCCTGACGGTCTACTCCGAGGCGGCTGAGCGACTGTCCGGCGACCTGGACCTGCTCGTGTCGGCCCACCAGGTCCAGCACGGACTCGAGGCGCTCGCCCGAGCCGGATACGTCGATCATTGGACCGATGAGGCTCGACGCGAGCACCTTCGCCGTGGCTATCACCTGTCGTTATCTCACGAGAACGGCTTCGAAGTCGAACTTCACTGGGACCTGGCGCCACGGGGCGACGGGTTCCAGTTCGACCCGGCAGCGTTCCTGAATCGATCGGTGCTGTATGAGCGTGACGGCGCCTCGCCCGTCCGTGTGCCGTCGCCGGAGCACATGGTGCTGCACCTCGCGGCGCAAAACCGGGAGGACTCGTTCTCCCGGCTCAAGAGGCTGGTGGACATCGATCGGGTGATCGCAGCAGCGGTGGCCTCGGGTGCGGACGTGGACTGGAACTACGTCGCGCGGCAAGCCCGCCACGGAGGTCACCAGACGGTCGTAGGGCTGGCTCTTCAGCTCACCAGGCGCCTGCTGGACACTCCTGTGCCCTCGGAAGTTCTGCGCGATTTCGACATGGAGCGAATCGCACGCTTCCATGTCGCACTGCTTCGTCCGGAAGCCTACGTCCTGACTCAGCAGGGCTTCCGCAGCACGGTGGCCCGAAGGGCTCTCCACCTGTGGCTGGTGCCCGGCTGGAGAAGCCGGCTGCGGTGGGCCCGCCGTGTGGTTGGCGGCAGCACGAATCCCATGGCGCATGTCTACTCGGCGCGCCGGGGCGTGGTCATCAGTCAAACCTTCCGTGCCCGGGTCGTGCGGTCCTGGAGCCTGCTCAAAGTCGCGGCCTACCACCTCATGCTGTACGCCGCGGCCGTTGTGGATCGAGGGCGCGGCCGGTCGAGGTTCTGGCCGACGCCGACGCGCGCCGTCCGACGGAATACCAAACTTCACCGCCTTTCGAAAGGAGTTCCGTGGACTTCCCCGGCAAACACTACCTCGTAAGCCTGTTCCGCCGGCGAAAGGGGCTTCTCCTCCGCTTCCTGGCAACGACGGTCGCCACCTCGCTTCTGTCGATGACGGCGATCCTGCTGATCAGGGAGTTCCTGAACGGCGTACTGGGCAACGGGGGTGGGCTCGCAGCCTGGGTGGCGTCGACGTTCGGTCCCGCCGCTGCACTGTGGGTCGTTGCTGCCCTGCTGATCGCGACCTACGTGGCGAGCAGCCTCGTCACGTTCGACAACCAGGTCACGCAGCAGCGCATCGTGAAGGTGCTGGAACTCGGCATGATGGAGAAGCTGATCCGTCACATCCTGGGTCTCTCGGTGCCGTTCTTCGATCGCCAGAGCCACGGCGACATCATCCAGGCCATCCGTATCGACGTATCACAGCTCCGGACCGTCGTGCTTTCGATGGCGCGGCTCTTCCTGAACCTGTGCATCGTGACTGCTCTGTTTGGCGCCGCGCTTCTGCTCAGCGTCCGCCTTACGCTCTGGTCGCTCGTCGTTCTGCCCCTGGCCGTCATACCGATCGTGCTCACGGCCCGCCGCATTCTGGCCCGTTCATTCGCCGTTCGGCGCACCGGTTACGTGCTGTACGATGTGATTTTGCAACTGCTCCAGGGCATCCGGGTCATCAAGGTGTTCCAGGGTGAGGAAGCAGAAGCGAATGCTGCGATCGAGAGGGGCCGTGCCTACTTCGATCAGCTGATCGAGATGGTACGCGTACGATCACTGGCCTCCGTCTACCTGAGCTCGCTATCGGGCCTGGGGATCGTGGTCGTGATCGTGATCGGCGGATTCGATGTCATGAACGGTCGCCTGGAATGGCCGTCCCTGCTTGCCTTCCTGATGGCCCTGCGCTCGATACACGGACCGGTCAACCAGGTGAATTCCGCCTACGTCAGCGTCAAGAACCACGCGGCGGCCGTCCAGCGTATCGGTGAGATCCTGGATGCGCGCCCCGAGGTGGTGGACGTCCCGGACGCCAGGCCCCTCGTGGGCGGACCGACTTCGATTCGCTTCGACGAGGTCTCCTTCCGCTACGACGAGGAGACCGTCCTGGACCAGGTCTCGTTCGAGGTGACGGCCGGAGAGACGATTGGAATCGTCGGGCCGTCCGGGGCAGGCAAGACGACGCTGCTCAATCTCATCGCGCGCTTCTACGATCCGAGCTCGGGTCGAGTGCTGTTCGACGGGCGCGATCTCCGCGACGTCCGGCTGTCCGATCTGTACAGCCGGATCGCTGTCGTCACCCAGGACCCGTTCCTGTTCTCCTCCTCCGTAGCGGACAACATCGCGTTCGGCCGTGAGAGCGCGTCTCGCGCGGACATCGAGGCGGCGGCCCTGGCCGCCGGGATCCACGACGAGATTCGAGCCCTGCCCGAAGGCTATGACACGAAGATCGGCATCGGCGGGCACGGCCTGTCCGGTGGGCAGGCGCAGCGGGTTTCGATCGCCCGGGCCCTCCTCAAGGACGCTCCCATACTCCTGCTCGACGAGGCCACGTCGAGTCTCGACTCGATTTCCGAGGTTCGAGTGCAGAAGGCCATCGATCGGCTGATGGAGGGCCGGACGACGTTCATCGTGGCGCATCGGCTGTCGACGCTTCGCAACGCGGGCAGGCTGCTCGTCTTCGACTCCGGGAAACTGGCCGGCGTCGGTTCGCACGAAGAGCTGCTGAATGACTGCCCGTTGTACGGCCGGTTGTGGAGTGCGCAGCACGTGTCGTCCGAGTCCGAGACCATGGTTCCGCCGGCGCCGGATCGCCCGGCGAGGCCCATCCAGGCAGTGCGCTGAGGAGAGCACAGTGAAACTCGTCTTCGTTCAGGAGGTCTTCTGGCCCGCAATCGGCGGAATCGAGGTGCTCAGCATGCGCGCCCTGGTCGCTCTGCGGCGGATGGGACACGAGCCGGTGGTCGTTACCTCGTCAGGCGACGACGACCTTCCGGCGCGTGACGAAGTCAGGGGGATCTCCGTGTACCGGCTGCCGTTCCGAAGGGCGCTCGCCGGTCGGAACATCGAGGCCGTGATTCAGTGCCGCACTGAGTTGGCTCGTCTGAAGCGCGAGCTTCGCCCCGACGTGATCCAACTGAATTTCTCCGGCCCGAGTGGCTACTACCTCCTGGCGACGGCTGCGCCTGATGATCCGCCTTTCGTGATGGCCATCCGTCATCCGGTGGACGAGCTGACGAGCACCGACGACGCGCTGGTCAACCGCCTGCTGCGGGCAGCGACCTGGGTGACTGGGAACTCCCGTTCGACGCTCGACGGGGCACGGAGTGCCGTTCCGGAAATCGAACACCGGTCGTCCGTTATCTCCAACGGGCTGCCGGCTCCAGATCGCTTGCCGGCTGACCTGTCTTTCGATCCGCCCGAACTGCTCTGCCTTGGCCGGCTGGTTCACGACAAGGGTTTTCACGTTGCCGTGGAAGCGTTCGCGATCATCCGGAAGAACTTCCCGACGGCCCGCCTCACCATCGCTGGCGACGGCCCGGCCCGGCCGGACCTCGAAGGCCAGGTGCGGCGACTCGGACTCGCGGACGCGGTGCGCTTCACCGGCTGGGTAAGCCCCGACGACGTCCCCGAGACGATCAACAAGGCGTCGATCGTGCTCATGCCATCAAGGGAGGAGTCCTTCGGTCTTGTGGCTCTCGAGTCCGGGCTGATGGGTCGGCCGGTCGTGGCCTCCCGGGTGGGCGGCCTCCCGGAAGTCGTACGGCACCGGGAAACCGGTTTTACGGTTCCGCGCGACGATCCCCAGGCATTTGCCGGTGCGGCGCTCCGTCTCCTGGAAGACCCGGACCAGGCACGCCGCTTTGGCCAGGCCGCACGAGAACATGGCCTGACCACTTTCTCGTTCGACCGATACGTGGACCAGTACGACGCTCTGTACCAGCGCCTTGCCGGGCGTGGCGTCGAACGAAGGAAGGCGGGTTGAGTTGAAGATCGTCATTACGGGCGCCGTCGGGCGCATCGGCCGCCAGATGGTCCTGGAGCTGGAGGACAGCCACGAGCTGGTTCTGCTCGATCGCCGGCAACCCGGGAACTCCGACTCGATCCGAGCGGACCTTACCGGGAAGCCTCCGCGACGTCGCTATGGGCCGGACAGCCCGGTCTTCGGCTGGGAGCACCACCTGGAGGGCGCGGATGCGGTCCTTCACCTGGCGGGAAACCCGAGTCCGAGGGCCGCGCTGACAGATGCCCTGCGCGGCAACGTCGAGGGCACATGGAACGTTCTGGAAGCGGCCGCCCGGCACGGGGTGCCTCGCGTCGTCTATGCGAGTTCGTACTGGGCCGTTCGGCGGGAACTCGAGGATACCGCCGCCGATCCGGGCCCGATTCCCGATCCGGCTCACCCGAGTCCGAACACGCCGTACGGCCTGTCGAAAGCTGCGGCCGAACTGGCCGGCCGAATGGCTGTCGAATCGGGAAGTATCGAATGCTTCGTCGCGGTGCGCATTGGTGCTGTGATCTGGAAGCCCGCCCGCGATTTCGTGCCGCCCGTGCGGGAACGCTCCGCATTGGGCGTCGCCGACCTCCGGACCATCCTCCGTCTCTGCCTGGAGCGTCCGCTGAGCGGATTCCACGTGGTATACGGAATCTCGCCCATTCCGGACAGGCTCGTTGATCTGGAAAGCACCCGGCGAACCCTGGAATGGGCTCCGCTGGAATTACACGAAGACCCGGCGGTGGAGCCCGGGTCACCCAAACATGCTGAACACGGGAGAATCGCATGAACCCCATCACGCAAGCCGTCCACCTTACGGCCATCGGCTCCGAGCAGAGGATAGAGCTCAACTCGGGGGATGTGGCGGCGAAGGAAATCGACGGTGAGATCCTGGTCATGAACGTGGCGAACGGGATGTACTACAGCCTCGACGGTGTGAGCGCCGTTGCCTGGCGACTTCTCGCCTCCGGTCACAGCCTCGCTCACGTGGCTGTCGCTCTCGCCGAAACCTACGGCGTGGACCCGTCATCGACGCTCGCCGACATAACGGACCTCGTCGAGCACCTGGTGGACGAGGGCCTGGTCATGGTCTCGGAGTCCCCCGTCTCCGCGGACATGCCCGTGATCGCGGACGTGGACGAGCAGACGCCGTACACTGCGCCCCGCCTGACCGCGTACTCGGACATGGCGGATCTTCTTGCCCTCGATCCTCCCATGCCCGG
>JAUVPT010000226.1 GCA_030598525.1 Gemmatimonadota bacterium | reverse complement strand
GCGGTCCCACTCGGCTGCGCCTCACCGAGGAGCCCGGGGGGAAGGGCGGCGCGGTAGACGAGCCCCGGGGGGGCCGCGTAGTAGTCGGAGGTCCAACGACAAAGGTGGAGGAGAGCCGGCGAAAGCACGGGCGCGTCGTCCAGCACTTCGGCAATGTCCTTGACCGTGCGGCCGGGCGGTGCATCGGCGATCGAGTGAACGATCCCGATTTCCCGCCGCCGCCCGAACGGAACGCGGACCCGGGCTCCAGGAACTGCCGACACCCTGAGATGCTGCGGAACGCGATAACGAAACGTCTGGAAGACGGGCCTCGGAAGGGCAACGTGGCAAAACGCATCCGAGTGCGAGGTGGCGGTCACGCGAGCCCTCGACATCTTGACGTCCGGCTCACGCCTCGCCTAAACTGCCGCGGCAGAACAGGAGGTCGACTCAAGTCCATGGGTTGTCTCGCACTCAACGCGTCTTTCGAGCCGCTGACGATCATATCGGTCCGCCGGGCCCTTCGCCTCGTAATCGATTGCAAGGCGGAAGCCCTGGAAGTGGACAAGGATCGTCCGTTCCGGTCGGAATCCGCCGAGTTTCCGACGCCAGTCGTGATTCGGCTGGTCCGCTACGTCCACGTTCCGCGCCGTCTGCGCCGGCAGGTCACCAACACCTTCCTGTTTGCGCGCGACCACTACTCCTGCCAGTACTGCGGCCGGCACCGTAAGGACCTCGGGTACCGCGAATCCCTCACGCGTGACCACATCGTGCCTCTTTCGCGCGGCGGAGACAACCGGTGGACGAACGTCGTGACCGCTTGCAGCCGGTGCAATCTCCGCAAAGGAAACCACCTTCCGAGGGAATGTGGCCTGCGCCTTCTGACCAACCCGGGCGAACCCAACGACGTCGAACTCGTGTGGGCGGTTCGCCGCATCACGCCCATTCAGGTACGATACATCCGGCTGTTCTACGGCGAAGAAGTTCTCCGCCTTCTGTCGCACTGAGCCGGGTAGCGCCACATGGGTATCGGGTCGCTGGGAATGACAGAACTGGTCGTGATATTCGTCATCGTCCTGGTGGCGTTCGGGCCACGCAGGTTTCCGGAGATCGCTCGATCGATGGGCTCGGCGATGCGAGAATTCCGGCGCAGCCTGAATCAGATCCAGAGAGAGCTGGAAGAGGTGGATATCCGCAAGGACCTTCCCGGGAAAGACATCCTCGATGACATCCGGTCAGGTAAACCCGGGAACTGGTTGGATCCAAACAAGACGAGCGTGCCGACCGCGACCCCGGGGGCTCGCACTGCGCCGGAGGCACCGGAGCCGGAGGTCACGGGAGAGGCGGCTGGTGCTGTCGCTGCTGCCGCCGCCTCTACGTCTCAGGACCTATCGGCGGAACCGGACGGCGACATCGAGCAGCTTCCGATGTTCGACGGTTCGGCGGACGATGCTTCGAGACCGGCTTCCGCGGAGGAGGAACCGGAGGTGATTGATCCGGTGGTTGATCCGCCTACGGAAGACAGTCGATCCGACTGAGCCGCGGCGACCGAGACCCCTGGCCCTCGCTCGCCAGGTAGAGCCGCGTTCCATCGTTGGTGAAAGCCGCTCCCTCTCCCTGTGGCTCCAGGGCAGGAACCAGGCTGGCCGAGGCCGGGGCGACCAGGGTGTCGAACGCGGCCGACCCCGCCCAGTCGAACATGAATAGCTGGGTGTAGCTGCGTACGGCGAGCCGCGTACCGTCAGGAGACAGGTCCGCGGACGTGACGTACTGGGCGCTGACGTTATCCCCGAGAGGCACGTCGAGTCGTCCGATACGCTCGAGCGCCACCGGACCGTCCACTGATTCCAGGGTCTGGAGGTCCGCCACGTAAAGCTCGACCTGGCCGTTCCGACCCTTGGTCACCACGCCGAGTTCACCCCGCTCCGAGTCCACGAACAGAGACTCTGCGTCCCTCGCGCCGCCCGGGAACACCATCGTGTAGCTCATCAGAGGACTGACTGGCTCCGAGGGCACCGCAGCGTCGGTTGGGACGGCGGGAAGCGGCAGCCGGTGCACGTAGATCTGGTCGCGCACCGCCAGGTTGTCCCCCATGTCGGCGTAGAACAGGCACCAGCCCTCGGCACAGCGAGCCACGGCGATGTCCTCGACATCGCGGCTCGTGGCCCCAGTGATCAACGCCTGACCAGCCAGGGCCCCGGTCGTGTCCACCGCGTACAGAATGGGGTCGTTGCCGCTGTCGTTGTGCACCCAGAAGAGGTCCGCCCGGCGTGGGTCGCGTGCGATCCCCGAGGCCTCGAAGAGCTGGGCCGGAAGATCGGCCACGCCGACGGCCAGCTCGCAGGTCGGGTTCTCGGGTGTACCGTTGGTCTCCGCCACGCCGCTGGAGCACGCCGTGAGCACAACCAACAGGCAGGCCGACAGGTGAGACACCAACCGATGATCGATCACACAGTACTTCAACGCCTGCTCCTTATCTCGTTCCTCACTGCCCGGTCTCCGAAGCACGTTCCCGGTACTTCCGGCTCCCCTTCTCATCGATCATTCTCAGCCACTCGACGGCCTGTTCCGCCCCGTCGACAGCCGGCTGCGTGACATCGACGACCGACACCCCCGGGAAACGGTCCCAGGCGCCCTGCGTGACGACGACGAGCTGAATGCGAGCGCCCTTTCGACAGTCGGTGCACAGCACGACCTCGTCTCCTTCCACGGGAACGGAATCGAGTCGATACTCACCCGGTGCGCCGGCTACATCGAGTCCGAGGGTGAAGCCCGACAACCACCCCGGGACCTCCCATTCGCCGAGAAGCGTCGTGCCGCCGGCCGTGGGCAGGGGGATCAGGTTGGCCAGCGGGTGAGGTTTTTCCTCCGAGTCATAGATCGCCGCCGCATCGGCCGTTACGGCCTGCTCGACCTGGCCCGCCGCAACGGTCCAGCCGAGGAGTCGGATCGGTGAGTGGAAGGCCACGAGGAGATCCTCCGCATCGAGACTCAGCGCCCCTTTCCATTCGCCGTCCTTCCAGTCGAGCTCGAGTTCCAGACCCTCGCCGCTGGCAATTGCCCGATGGAGGCTCTTGAACGAGAACGGCATGAGCACCGTTTCCGGGTCAGCCGGGGTGAGCCACTCGATCTCTCGCTTGACCTCTTCCCCACCCGTCTTCGCCTTCAACTTCGCTCCCTGGATGGCGGTCACGGCGAACGAAGCGAGGCGAACACCCGCAACGCCGAACAGATCCTTCTCTTTCCAGCCGAGGATCGGCTCGGGGCCGGCTTCGGGGTCCGCGATCAGCCACGGCGAAGGTCCCGTGCGGGTGTTTCCATAGGGCCTGGACGCTTGCACTCGAAGGCCATCCAGCGACTCCGTGGACGCCGGACCGATCGAGGCGGTCACCCCGAACGGACAGTCACCGGAAATGGCCTTCACGAGGAGCGTGTTGTAGCCATGGCCGATTCGTACCCTGGCCTGCATGGCCGCTGACGCCTCTCGGTCCCCGGTGTCTGGAAAGGGGCTTCCGAGCGCCGCCAGGGAGCGTCCGTTCAGCCATGCATTGACCGCCGTGCAGTCCAACCCGCCCCAGGTGAGCGTGATCGTGCGATCCTCGATGGACTTCAGGTAAGCGTGTACGTAGACCGCGACCACACCATCGGAGTCACCGCGATGGCCCTCGAGGTCCAGCTTGGCCGAGGAGTCCCGGCGAACCAGCGTCCAGTCGGCTCCGGCCACCGTACGACCCCGATCGGGCAACACCGCCACCTCACCCGGTGCCCGGAGGTAGTCGGTCTCCAGCGGGTCGCCGACCGTGTCAGCCGGGAACGGGCTCGAGACGAGCCACCGGTCGACGGCAACGGTCTCCTGGGCCACCGCTCCGGGGACCGCGCCGGACACGACCAGGATGGCCGCCGCCGCGAACGTCGGCCACCACGAACGGTTCTGTCGCACTGCCACTTTCACTCGAT
>JAUVPT010000325.1 GCA_030598525.1 Gemmatimonadota bacterium | reverse complement strand
GTCGTGATTTCGTCGGCAAGCGCGCGCGCGACCGCCAGTCCGTCGATCGAACCCTCCGACCGCAGCAGCACACCTTCATCCGCGCCCATCGCGAGCGCGGACCTGAGGGTCTCACGGGCATCGTCCGGCCCGACCGTCAACGCGATGACGCTTCCCTCCCCGAACTGCTCCTTGAGCCGCAAAGCCTCTTCGAGCGCGAATTCGTCGTACGGATTCATGGCGAATTTCACGCCGGATGCCTCGATCGTAAGTCCGTCTGCCGCGACCCTGAGTCGCGCCTCGGAATCGGGAACCCGTTTGATGCATACGATGGATCTCACGGTCGTACCTTCCGTTTTCAAAGCCGGCTGGACCTCGTGACGCGTCAGAGACCGTCACGAGAGCGCCCGGATGGGGCGCACGGCAGGGTCCGCCGGAGTCAGTTAGCCAGTTTCTCCATCTCGCCGCCGGAAATGCAGTACAGCTTGTAGGTGACCAGGTCGATCAGGTCGTCCGTCACCTGGATCTCACGCTGTATCGTCGCCCGGTCCGCACCGTCCTCCGGGCGCTGTACCCGGAGCTCGACCAGACGGGACGCCACCCACAGAAGAAAGTCGTGAGCCACGTCGCGGCGCTCCCTGTCCCTGTCGGGCTCCCCGTTGTCAGCTCGAGGGAGCCAGGCGTCCACCAGGGCGAGCAGCCCCGGAAACACCATCTCCGTGAGCTCTCCCTCGCCTACCAGTTCCTCGTGTGTGAGCTGCTCCCAGTTGAGCTCGTTCCAGTACAACTCGCAGGCTTCCTCGAAGAGATGACGGCGGGCTGCCGGGGCCGTGGGCCTGAGCACCAGGTCATCGGGATCGAGTTCCCGGTTTATCTGGCGGCGCAGGGAGCGTACGCGCTCCTCCACCAGCGTCCGCGCTGCCAGATCCAAATGGCGACTGTCCTGTCCTTCCGTCACGATGCTCCCGTTTCTGTTGGGGTAGGGTACTCGTCGGGTATCCTTTTTCGCCCGGGAAAGATGCGCGCAGGGTACGTGACGAGCAAGCAATCCGGGTCGCCGGGGGCCCGGGGCGGCCTTAGTCCGGCCGGCGCCCGTCACGCTTCGTGGGGTCAGGGAGGTGATCACCGAGCTTGCCGATGCCCGTACGCAGCATCTAGCATCCCGCCTGAATCGGGTGCAACGCCTGGCCAGGGAGATGTGTTAACAGTGTTGCGAGGGCGAGAGAAAAACGCTCGGCACCGATCGCGACGGAGCGGTCGGAGACCGCATGGACCCGGGGCGATATGAGATCGGCCGAGAGTCTGGCGGAAGAGCAGGTCCTTGTGCTGGCGGTACAGGAGGGCGACGACGACGCCTTCGGTACGCTGGTCGATCGGTATCTGGAATCGGCATATGTGACGGCGCTGTCGGTGCTGCGCAACGAACACGATGCCGAGGACGCCGTACAGAGCGCCTTTATCAGGGCCCTCGAACGGATCGATCAGTTGAAGCCGGGCAGTCCGTTTGGACCGTGGTTCTACCGGGTGCTGCGATCCACGTGTCTGAACCTGAGACGTCGTGAATCCCTCAGGAGTCACGAAGAGATTCCGGTCTCAGCGGCGGGCGGCCGCGACCCGGAAAGGGACCTCCAGGACCAGTTGACGAGGGAAAAAGTAATGGTCGCCCTCGGTGAGCTGCCGGAGATGCAGCGCCTGGCGATCACACTGTACGACCTGGAGGGCTACAGTCACCAGGAGATAGGTGGGATCCTGGGAATCGCGGTCGGTACTTCGAGGGCGCACGTGCACCATGCGAGACGCGCACTGCGAAGGTTGATCGGAGCGGGTGATGGCGATAACGAGCCAACGGAGTAGAGGATGAACAACGACAGGTGGCCGATCTGGCTGCGCGTGCTGCGCCCGGACGAGCTGACCAGGCGCCGCATGAGACGAGCGATTTTCGATGAGGCGCTTCCACTCCTCACCGCGCGACGCGACAGCTGGTTCGATGCCGTGGCCGACTGGGCCACGATCCTGAGCCCGATCGCAGCGGCGGTGACGCTCATTTTTGCGGGGCTGGCCCTTCGGCAGCCTGGGAGCGCAGAGCTTCCGGAGACGATCGCCTCCGCGCCCGCGGTGGAGGAACTGGTCCGTCCTGGCGAGACACTGCCTTCGGCTTTCGGCCGGGACAGCGAGCCGGACCTGGACCAGGTCATGACCGTTATCTACGAGACTGAGAGGCCATGATCAAAGCCAGTCGGGGGCGGGCAGCCGTCCTCTTGTTGCTCATATTCGCCGCCGGCCTGGCCGTTGGGCTTGCCGGTGAGCGCTACGCCCTGCACCGGGGCGCGGGGAACGATTCCGCGCCGGAGCGCGAGGGAAGAAGCACGATCGAGCGGTTTGCCGACGATCTCGGCATCACACCGGCCCAACAGGCTCAGATCGATCCGATCCTCCTCGAGACGCGTGAGCAGATGTCGGCTGTGTTCGACCAGGTACGACCGGAGTGGGAGGCTGTCGTGGATTCGGCTAAGGCCCGAATCGAGTCCGTGCTCTCTCCCGACCAGGTGGAGAGGTACCGAGTCCTTCTGGAGGAACAGGAGAGGGAACACGAAGCCGAAGCCGGAAAGGAAGCACCTGAAGCGTCCGGCGAGAACTCAGAGTGAACGTGGGACGGAACTTCCAAGAACCGATGACCCAACCGTGGCGATTCCCCCAACTCAGTCCATCCGCAGGGGATTCGACTGCGTGCGGGCGGAGTCTAACACGGGTCGAGACGATGTACGG
>JAUVPT010000022.1 GCA_030598525.1 Gemmatimonadota bacterium | reverse complement strand
TCCCCAACAACGCAAATGTTGCCATGCCCCGCGGCCAGTCGCTTGACGATGCGATACTGCGCATGGTTCGTGTCCTGGTACTCGTCCACCAGGACGTGACGGAACCTTGAAGCATAGCGCTCCCCTACCTCCTCAACGTTCTCGAGCAACCGCGCTGCGTTGGCCAGCAGGTCGTCGAAGTCGTAGGCGTTCGACCGGGCCAGGATCCGCTCGTAGGCCGGATAAACTCTGGCCGTTGCCTTGGCCGCAAGATCGAATGCCGATGCGGCGTACTCGTCGGCCGATACCAGTGCATTCTTGGCATCCGAAATGCGGCCACGTATGAGGTTGGGAGACCAGCGCTGCGTGTCGAGATCGGCCTCCTCCATGGCGCGCTTGATCGCTCGCAGGGAGTCATCTTCCGCATAGATCGTGAAGTTCGCTCCCCGTTTCAGGCGGTCGCCTTCGCGCCTCAGCAGGCGGGCGGCAATCGAATGGAATGTCCCCACCCAAAGCCCCCTGGGCTCCTCGCCGAGAAGATCCGCGATCCTCTCCCGCATCACGCCTGCAGCCTTGTTGGTGAAGGTGACGGCGAGAATTCGTTCGGGCCGCTCACCATCCTCCTGAATGAGGCGGGAAACGCGAGCCGTGAGGACGCGCGTCTTGCCTGAGCCGGCTCCAGCCAGGACCAGGAGCGGACCTGTCCCGTACTGCACCGCGTGTCGCTGTTCGGGATTGAGATCCAGTCCGGTCACGCGTCCGATCCCAGTAGCGGCAGAGAGATCGTGAAACTCGCGCCCGTTTCGGTCGGCTCAAGGGCCACGGATCCCTTGTGAGCCTGAACGAAGATCCGTCGCACCAGGGAGAGCCCGACGCCCCAACCTCCCTGCTTGGTCGTCACACCTACATCGAAGACACGGGTCCGGACAGCTGGATCGACACCGGGGCCGTTGTCCGCGAACCGGAGGTTTGCCATCCCCCCGTGTGCGCCCAGCCAGGTTACCTGGATCAGGCCGTCGCGACCCGCCAGAGCGTCGAGAGAGTTTTTGAATAGATTCTCGAACGCCCATTCGAGGAGGGTCTCGTTGCCCAGCACCAGTGGAGCATCCTCGGGAATCTCGATCTCGAGTCTCACCTGCTCGCGCATCGACGGCATTCGGGCTCTGAAGTACCGACCGACCCGCCCGACCACCTCGTGAAGCGATACGGGTCGGAGCGCTGGACGACGTCCGATGAGCTCGAACCTTCGGGACACCTTCTCGAGGCGCCTGACGTCGTCTTCCATTTCGGCGAAGATCCTGATCCCATCGGGGCGAACGGCCTCCGGTGGAACGGTAGACTCCAGCAGCTCCAGCCAGCCGGCCAGGGAACTGAGCGGAGTCCCCATCTGGTGCGCCGACTCACGGGCCATGGCGGTCCAGATGCGTTCTCTCTCGCTCCGTGAAGAGGTGCGGATCATCCACACTCCCGTACCCACTACACCGAGGAGCAGAATCGCCTGCAGCCAGGGAATCCATCGCAATCGCTGCAAGTACAGCGGGTGGCCATAGTGCACGACGAAGTTCCGCTCGGCGTCGACCAGGGGTGGGTTCTCTCCATCCAGGCGCTCGACGTAGCGCTGCACACGCTCCAGAGCCACCGGGTCATCGAGTTCAGCCTCGAATGGCAGGTTACGAACCAGTGTCGGAGTTCCGTCGAGGTCCGTCTGTACGACGGGAATCCCCAGGTCGAGAAGCTGCAGGATCAGGTTGAACTCCCCCTCCGCCGTCATTCCCTCGGCTGAGGTCACAGCCTGGACCACCTGGAAGTAGATCCGGCTGAATACGGCCGCGTTGGCCCGCATTTCTTGGGAAAGCTGCCAGGTATAGGCAAGGTAGGAGACGAGAACCGCTGAAAATGCGGCGACGATGCCGATCGGTACCAGTCGCCGGATCACGAGATCGTCAGCCGCTCCTGTCGCACGTAGTCACGAAGGGCCTCGGGCACGAGCACGCTCCCGTCCCTCTGCAGGTTGTTCTCCAGCAGCGCCACCATCGTGCGAGCCAGCGCCACCGCGGACCCATTCAGCGTGTGCAGGTGGGCCGGCTTGCCTTTTCCGTCCGGCCGATACCGGATATCTGCCCGCCGGGCCTGGTAGTCGGCATAAGAGGAGCAGCTGGACACCTCCAGCCACCTTCCCACACCTGCCGACCAGACTTCAAGGTCATACGTAATTGAATTGGCGAAACCGAGGTCCCCGGCAGGAAGCAGGATTCGCCGATACGGGAGATCCAGCTTCTCGAGCACGGTCTCGGCATGACGCGTGAGGTGCTCCAGCTCGTCGACCGAGTCCTCCGGCCGAGAGAAGCGCACGAGCTCGATCTTGTCAAACTGGTGAACCCGGAGCAGTCCGCGCGTGTCGCGGCCCGCTGCGCCGGCCTCCCGCCGGAAGCAGGGAGTATACGCGACGTAAGCCTTCGGCAACTCCCGGCCATCGAGGATCTCCTCGCGGTGAATGTTGGTCACCGGGACCTCGGCCGTGGGAATGAGAAACAGGTCGTCGGTGTCCGTCCGGTATTGATCCTCCTCGAACTTCGGAAGTTGCCCCGTGCCGATGAGGCAGTCCCGGTTGGCGAGGAAAGGAGGCGCGACCTCAGTGTAACCGTGCTCGCGTGTATGCAGGTCGAGCATGAAGTCGATGAGTCCGCGACTGAGACGGGCTCCGGCCCCGATCAACAGGGGAAAACCCGACCCGGCGATCCTGGCCCCACGCTCGAGGTCGAGGATGCCGAGATCGGCACCGATGTCCCAATGAGGACGCGCTTCGCAATCGAGATCCGGTAGCGTGCCCCACTCCCGGACGACCTCGAAATCGCCTTCACCGCCTCGCGGCACCCTGCCGTCGGGTACGTTGGGGATGGCAAGGAGTTCGCTTCGGAGCGCCTCCTCCACCTGCTGCAGGTTTCCGTCCAGATCCCGGATCCGCTCCGCGACCCGCTGCATGTCCGCGATCAGGTCCGCAGCTTCCTCGCCCTCCCGCTTCCGATCACCGATCTCGCGGGACACGTCATTGCGACGAGCCTTGAGAACCTCTACCTCCGAGATCACTTCCCTGCGGCGGGTGTCGAGATCCAGCGCTCGATCCAGCGCCTCCAGGATGCCCGGGTCACCGCGCCGCGCCAGCCGCTCCCGCGCCTCGTCCGCGTCCGTGCGAAACGCCCGGAGATCGAGCACCTACTCCTCTGCTCCCAGAACCAGTGTTCGCTTCTCGCAGTTGGGATTCACCAGGTGCCGAAATGAGACCGTGCCTTCGCCAAGGTCGATCTCCAGGATCTCGACCTTGGCGAAGTGTCGGCACCGGACGCTGCCGAACGCAGGGTCCCGGCGACTCCGCGCGGCAAAGACGTCACCGACGGATATCGGCACGGACTCAAACTGCACGTAGCCATCCTCCGGGGCCTCGCGGAGCTCGTCAAATCCGAGCGAAACGTGCTGGAGTCCAGAATCTTCGTTTTCCTCGATGATCGCACTGCGAGGCCACCACAACGTGCTGCCGTCCTCCGCGATCTGGAAGACGAAGTCCCATCCCGAGAACTGATCCGTGCGCACCGCCTCGCCCGTGATGGCATCAAAAGCGGATGGATCGGCGATCGACCCCGTGCTGACGTCCACGAGCGACGCCTCGCGCGTCTCATCAGGAACCGGAATCAGGATCGGCTCGGTGCCACTGCCACAAGCGGCCAGGCCGAGAATCGCGACCAGGCTCACAACCGGAATATATCGAATCACTGACAATGAAAGGCTCCTCTCGAGTGTTCCTCGGCGGAAAGATAGCAGAGTTTCTCCCCGGCGCGAGGTCCAGTACCTTGCTCTGCATGGCCAGTTACTCGCATCAGCGCACCCTGTTCCCGTTTCGAGTCCCTGCTGCCCCTTGATCAATATGAACTCATCTACGGATTGCTACGCCGTGGTCCTGGCGGGCGGAGAAGGAAGCCGCTTCTGGCCTGCCTCCCGGCCGGATCGACCCAAGCAGTTGTTGGCCCTCGGAAGTCCGCGTCCCTTGATCCAGGACACGCTGGAGCGGGCCGAGTCTCTCGTGGGCTCCGAGCGGATCCTGGTTGTCGCCAGCGAACCTCTCATCGACTCCCTGTGTGACTCCGCCCCCGGTCTGACGAGGACCAGTTTTCTGGTCGAGCCCGCGGCCAGGAGCACCGGTCCGGCGCTCGCCTGGGCGGCGTTCGAAATCGAGAAGCTGAGCCCGGGGGCTCTTATGATTTCGCTTCATGCCGATCATGTGATACACCCCATATCGGAATTGGCGGGGACGATCGATCGTGCGATATCCGCCGCAAACCGCGGATCTCTCGTGTGCCTCGGAGTCCAACCGGATCGGCCGGAGACGGGGTACGGTTATGTGGAGGTCGGGGACGCTACGGGAGACCGGACCTGGCGGGCTCGCCGCTTTGTCGAGAAGCCCGATCTCGAGACAGCGGAAGGCTATCTGGCCGCGGGCGGTTTTCTGTGGAACACCGGGATCTTCGTGTGGCGGGCCGCCGATCTGCTCGCCGCCCTGCGCGACCTTGCGCCAGAGATCTCCGACGCGCTGCCTCTGCTCGAGAGTGCGGGTCCCGAAGCGTTCTTCGAGGCCGTCGAGCCCATCAGCATCGACGTCGCCGTGATGGAACGTTCCCCTGCGGTCGAGGTGGCGCTCGCCACGTTCGCATGGGACGACGTGGGCTCGTGGAATGCGCTTGCCCGCACGCGGACGGCGGACAGCCACGGAAACGTACTCGTAGGCCCCGCACGGGCAATCGACGCGGCGCGAAACGTGGTCTGGGCCGAGGAGGGGACGGTCGTCCTGTTCGACGTCGACGATCTGGTCGTCGTGCGCTCGGGCGACGTGACGATGGTCACGCGACGGTCGTCGGCCCCGGACCTCAAGAAGCTGGTGGCCCGCCTGCGTACAGGAGACGAGTGAGATGAAGCTCTACCTTTTCGATGACAGGGTAGCCGATGCCTGGCACCCCTTCTCGCTCACCCGACCATGCTCGGAGCTGCTCTTCGGCACCTCGTTGCTGCGGGAGCGCCTCGAGCGCTTCGCCGGTCGTCCAACCACATCCGTCCTGGCCCGCCCGTGGCTCGAGGCGTTCCAGGAGGCAGACGCTCCCGGCGTGCTCGGGCGCAGTCCCCTGTCCGCCGACGAGGAGCGGTTGGTGATCTCGTCACGGTTCGTCCCCTCGGCTGAAGCTCGGTTCGAAGGTCGCGGCAGCAAGCCCGTCCTGCTGACGACCGATGAGCAGGTGGTCGGCTGCTACCTTCCCTCCGGCACGGCCGGACCGGAGCCCGTGTGGCTGGAAACTCCCGGCGAGCGCGCCGGAACCGGGACGTGGGAGACGCGCCGTGTCGAGGGCGGACACGTGGACACCGCATGGCGACTCGTGGCCGAGAACCCTGGCCGGCTCGCGGCAGACCTGGCCCGCGACGCGGCAAGCCGGGGCGGAGTGGAGAGGCTGCCCGAGGGCACGTGGAAGCTGGGATCGCACCCTCTCATCCTCGACTCCGACGTGCGCGTGGAACCCGGCGTCATGTTCGACACGCGGGATGGCCCCATCCGGCTGGCGGATCGTGTGGAGGTGCGAGCCGGATGCCGACTCGAAGGCCCACTGTACGTGGGTCGCTCCACGATTCTGCTGGGAGGCGCCATCGGGACATCGAGCATCGGTCCCGTGTGCCGGCTCAGGGGAGAGATCGAAGAATCCGTCGTCCTCGGCTTTACGAACAAGGCGCACGACGGATTCCTCGGGCACTCCTATCTCGGCCGTTGGGTGAACCTCGGCGCCATGACCACTAACAGCGACCTCAAGAATACCTACGGCCCTGTCCGGATTGGCGGACCGGAGGGACCGATCGACACGGGCCTGCGAAAGCTGGGCTGCCTGATGGGCGATCACGTGAAGACGGCCATCGGGACCCGCGTCAACACGGGTACCATCGTCGGTGCAGGCTCGAACCTGTTTGGCGATTCCCTGCCACCCAGTTGGGTGCCCCCGTTCTCCTGGGGCTCGGAACCGGGGGGCCCATCCTATGATCGGGATCGATTCCTGGCCCTCGCCCGGCGCGTTCTCGAGCGCCGTGACGTGGTTTTCAACGAGAATACGGCTGAGTGGCTTTCCTCTTGCTGGGAAGCCGCCGATCGGGGTGACGCCGTTTGAGAGTCGCGACACTGGGGAGCGGCAGCCGCGGCAATTCCGTGTTCGTCGAGTGCGGCCAAACCCGTTTCCTCGTGGACGCAGGCTTCAGTGGTTCCGAGATCGCCCGTCGGCTCGAACTTCTCGGTGTCCTTCCCGATTCGATCCAGGCAATCGTCGTAACCCACGAGCACCGCGACCACACGGCAGGGATCGGCATCGCGGCCCGGCGCTGGAATTGGCCTCTCTACCTTACGCCTGCCACCGAGCGAGCCTGCGCCCCTCTGCTCCGGGGATCGGAGACTGTGCTGCATTATGAAGGGGAGGTCCCCTTCGATCTCGGAGACGTCCGAGTTCATCCGTCGTCCACGTGTCACGACGCCGCGGACCCCGTGGCTTTGACCATTCTGGATCCGGACAGCGGCTTGAAGGTGGGAGTGGCTACGGATCTCGGACGGGCAACTACGCCGGTCCGGAACGCGCTGGCCGGGTGTCATTTCGTGGTCCTGGAGTCCAATCACGATGAGATCATGCTGCGAGAAAGTCCGTATCCCTGGTCCGTGAAGCAGCGAATAGGGGGGAGTCGCGGCCACCTCTCCAACCGGCTCGCCGCGGACCTGGCGGTGGACCTTCTGCACCCCAGCCTTGGCGGGTTTCTGCTCGCCCACCTGAGCCACGAGTGCAATGCGCCCGACGCGGCCGTGAGTGCGGCCAGAAGCAGACTCTCTCGGAAGGGGTATCGGGGCGTCGTGGACGTCGCTCTCCAGGACAGCCCCTCACCTCTATACGACGTGGCGGCCCTGGTGGACGTGGTACGAAACGGCGGGCCGCAGCTCCGGCTTTTCGGCTAGACCGACCGGGCGTCTCGACCGAGGGGCCGGATCAGATCCCTACCAGACGCATGATATCGTTGGCAAAAGCCAGGACCATCAGCCCCATCACCAGGATCATTCCGACCTGTGTCCATCGTAGCCGGTTCCGAGCGCTCACCGGTCGTCCACCGCGCACTGCCTCGGCGAAGAGAAACACCAGGTGGCCCCCATCGAGCACAGGAATGGGAAGAAGATTCAGCACGGCCAGGTTCACGCTGATGATGGCCATGAAGTTGAGGAACGCCGTCAGGCCCTGCCGCGCCGCTGCCCCGGACAGTTGACCAATGACGATGGGGCCGCCGAGTTCCTTGGTCGATCCGCGACCCGTTACCAACCTCTCGAGAAACGTGAAGATCTCGAGGGTCCAGGCGCCCGTGCGATGCCAACCCGCCGCCACCGACTCGGTCAGGGTCAGATCCCGGACTGCCCGATCCACCCACACTTCAATACCGAGAATGCCCAGGTCCACGGAATCGTGGACCAGCTGGTTGTACACGACGACCTTCCCGGGAGTCGCGTCGAGCTCGACCGAACCGTCCCCGCGTTCGACGGTAATGCGCATGGGGGTCTCGGCACGCATGCCCACGTACTGCTGAACCTCGTCCCAGTTCTGGATCCGGCGGCCGTCCAACTCGAGGATGATGTCACCCCTCTGGAAGCCGGCCGCCTCCGCCGGGCTACCCGGCTCCAACCGTCCGACGATCGGGTCGACGATTCCCTCCGACCGAGCCACGAACGTGAAGGCCACGAACGCGAAGATGAAGTTCATCGTGACCCCGGCGATTATCACCAGGAGCCGAGCCCACAAGGGCTTGGCGTCGAAATCACGCGGCGACGGCTCTCGAGCGGCCTCGGTCTTCCCTTCCAGCGGCGCCACCGCATCTTCCCCGACCATCCCCTCCATCTTCACGTAGCCGCCCAGCGGGATCGCGGCGAGGACGTACTCGGTCTCGCCCCGCTTGAATCCGGCGATCTTCGGCCCGAACCCGATCGAGAAGCGGGAAACCTCGATGTCCACGGCCTTGGCCGCCCAGAAATGACCCAATTCGTGGATCAGGATCAGGACGCCCAATACGACGATCGTCGAAAGAATGGTGATCAGCATTCGCTAAGGCCGTCAGAGGTACAGGTGAATGAGTGTGCGCTCACGGAGTCCTATCACCCCTCGTCGCTGACTGTGTTCCGAGACTCTCGCGGGACCGGGATCTGGCCTCCGCATCGACTCTGACCAGGTGCTGGAGGCTCTCCACGGGCGTCTGGGGCATCGAGGACATCACGGTCTCGACGAGCGTAGCGATTGCCTGGAATTTCAGCCGGCCTTCGAGAAACGCTCGGACCGCTACTTCGTTGGCGGCATTGTAGACGGCCGGCGCCGTACCACCCGAACGACCGGCGGCCACTCCGAGCTCGAACATGGGGAAGTCCTCGCGACGCAACCGCTCGAACTCGAGAGGGCCCGCGTCCACGGGGTCGAACGAGCGGAACTCGTTCGGCAGGCGCTCGGGGGCCGACAGGGCGTACTGGATCGGGACTTCCATCGTCGGATGTCCGAGCTGTGACACCGTCGAGCCATCCCTGAACTCGACCATCGAATGTACGATCGAGCCGGGGTGCACCACGACATCGATCCTGTCGAAGTCGAGTCCGAAGAGCAGGTGCGCTTCGATCACCTCGAGCGCCTTGTTGGCCAGCGTCGCCGAGTCGACCGTGATCTTGTCCCCCATGCTCCAGGTAGGGTGCGCCAGGGCATCCTCCGGGCGGATGCTCGCGAACCGATCGGCAGGCCAATCCCTGAACGGGCCGCCCGAAGCGGTGAGAATCACGCGGTGCACCTCGGCGGTGGGACGCCCACCCAGGCACTGGAGAATCGCGCTGTGCTCGCTGTCCACAGGGATGAGCTCGCCTCCTCCGGCGGCCGCAGCCTCCAGCACGAGATGTCCCCCGACAACCAGCGATTCCTTATTCGCCAGCGCCAGTCGCTTCCCCGCCCCCAGGGCGGCAAGAGTCGATTCAAGACCCGCGAATCCGACGAGCGCGTTCACCACGATGGGGATCGCCGGATCCGCTGCCGCCAGCCTCATCTCCTCGCTCCCGTACCGCCAATCCCCCCCCCACTGTCGCCCGGTTGGCAGATCCTCCACTCCCGCAAGGACCACGTAGTCCGGGTTCCAGCACACGGCCAGTCGATCCAGGGCATCGGCCCGCCGGCCAGCGGTGAGGGCGGCAACACGAAACCGCTCCGGGTGACGATCGATGACGTTCAGGGTTGAGCCCCCGATGCTTCCGGTGGCTCCCAGAACAGCCACACTCCGGACGTCGCTCACAGGAACACCAGGAGGAACACGCAGGCCGCAGGAATGGACCACAACAGCGAATCCATCCGATCCAGCAAACCCCCGTGGCCGGGCAGAAGCCCGGACGAGTCCTTGACTCCGCATTCCCGCTTCAGCGCGGATTCCGCCAGGTCACCGATGGTGGCCGCAGCCGCAATGACCAATCCGAGGGCAAGTAGTCCCGGGACGCCAAGGGAGCTGCCGAGCCGTGGAAGCACGACGAATCCGTAGAACACGGCGCCAATGGGGCCGGCGAGGAGGGCCGCTGCCGCTCCTTCCACCGTCTTGTTCGGGCTGATGACCGGGGAGAGCTGTCGCTTCCCGAAGGCTCGTCCCCCGAAATATGCGGCCGTATCCGCGAGCCACGTGAGCGCGACGGGAAGAAAGAAGAACAGGGTCCCCTCGAGGGCGCTCACCGCGAACCGCTCACGCAGCGGAACTCCGAAGCTGATCAGCCCCCCGACGTAGACAGCGGCCGTGAATGTCAGGGCCGCGGCCTGGAAGGGCCGTTCTGCGGGGGCCATACGCAGCGTCGCGGCACCGACGAGGAGCACGATGGCCGCCAAGGTGATGCTCCAGGCGTCTGCGGAACCCAGGTAGAGGGCGGCCAGTGGATAGGAAGCAGCGAGGACCATTCCCGGCACGTAGAGGAAGCGGTCGCCGCGGGCCGCCAGCATGCGGCCGATTTCCCACACGGCCACCGCAGACAGAACCGCGAGCCCGGCCGCGAACAGCGGTCCTCCCGCGTAGGTCACGGCGACTGTAACGGGAATGCCTATCGCTGCCACCGTCAGTCGCTGACCGAGATCAGACGCCATGCTCGCTCACCGGGTAACGCGGCCGAATCGCCTCTCGCGCCGCTGGTACTCGAGTGCGGCCTCGTAGAGATCTCTCTCTCCGAAATCGGGCCACAGAACGGGTGTCACGAGGATCTCCGAATAGGCGATCTGCCAGAGCAGGAAGTTGGAGACCCTCATCTCGCCGGACGTGCGAATGAGCAGGTCCGGATCCGGCGATCCAGCCGTGTACAGAGCCGAAGCGAAACTGGTCTCACTGATGTCGTCAAGCGCCATCTCTCCTGCGAGGCAGCGCCCGGCGAGGATCCGGGCGGCGCCCAGGATCTCGTCACGTGAGCCGTAGCTGATCGCGAGATTCAGGGCCAGCGTACCTCCAGCCGCCGTGGTGCCCTCGATCGACTCGACGGCGCGCAAGGCTGCCGGAGACAGACTCGACCTGTCCCCGATCACCCTGACGCGGACGCCCTTCTCAGCCAACTCTTCCTTGTCACGCTCGACATATTCAGACAGGAGCCTCATGAGGGCGCCTATCTCCTCGGGTGGGCGCGACCAGTTTTCCTTCGAGAAGGCATACAGAGTCAGGTGCTCGACCCCCAACTCCAGGGAGCCGGTAACGACCCTCCGAACCGATTTCATTCCTTGCCGATGGCCCATGAAGCGTGGGAGTGCCCGCTCACCAGCCCATCGCCCGTTGCCGTCCATGATGATCGCGATGTGTCGCGGTACACCGCCTCCCGCACGCACCTGCTCGAGGAGCTTCTCCAGACCCACCCCTGCCTCAGTCAACGTCTGCTCCACCCGTTGCGACAGGGACGGCCGAAGCGGAATCCCGATCCCGAGAGACCAGCCGGCGAAGGCCCTTCACCCCACCAAGGAAGCTGTAGGCTTCGTATCCGGCTCTCTGCATCAGCTCCGCCACACGAGCACTCTTGAGCCCGAACTCGCAATACAGCACGTACGTGAAGTCCCGGTTGAGCTTCCGGTAGTCCGTCAGCAGGTCAACGTACTCTCGGTGTTCGGCGCCCTTCCAGTGCCAGTTGCGGAACGATTCCGGCGCGCGCGTGTCGAGGACGATCGCTCCGTCCGGAACCACGTCCACGAAGACGCTCTCCCCCGCCACTCGGGCCATGTCCATCGCCCGGAGATCAAAGAGCTTCGCCGACGCCAGACTGTCCTCGAGAACGGAGGCGTCGAGTCCCTTTTCTTCATGCAGAACCGCCACCGGAGAAGCCGCCGTCGCCGGTCGCCCCGTGCTGATCGAACAGTATTCACGAACCCTGGCCGAGATCTCGTAGGTCCCGATCTGCCGGGAGCGCGAGATGATCTCCTCCTTGTCCATGCCCACGAGAGGCCTGAGCACCGGAAGGGAACTGGCGTCGTCGATCGCCCTCAGATTGGCCAGCGTCTGGGACGAGACCTGCCCTACGGCCTCACCGGTCACGATCGCGTCGGCGCCAAGTCGAAATGCCACGCGCTCAGCCGCTCGGTACATTTCCCGCTTCAGAGCGATCTGCTGAAAGGCGGGCCGGAAAGCCCTGCGGAGCTCCGTCACCACGGGATCGAAGTCGAGCGAAAGCAGCGTGGGTCGGGTCCCGTAGCTCCATCGATCGGCCAGAACCGCCGCCACTTCGAGCACCATCCGCTGGTACGCGTCGCCACCGAGGTTGCAGAAGACGTAGTCCAGGGCCACGCCCCGACGCAGCATCATCCACGCGGCTACTGCCGAGTCGAAGCCGCCAGACAGCAGGCAGACCGCCTTGCCCTCCACCCCCAACGGGAGTCCTCCCGCACCCCGCTCCTTCGATGCGTAGAAGACGGCACGCTCGTCCCGGACTTCGACGAATACCTCCACATCGGGATGGCTCAGGTCAACTCGCGCGTCCTCACCGAGGGCCGCGCCAAGCTGCTGCATCACATCCTGGGAGTTGAACGGGTGGGTGCCTGCCCGACGCGCCCGTACGGCGAAGGCCCTTCCCTTGACGCGCTGCCCGAACGTGCGCAGGCCCACTTCCACGATTTGGGACAGTTCAGCACCACACTCGGCCTCCAGTGCCGAGAAGGTGCTGATTCCGAACACCCGCGCCAACGGCTCCTCCACCGCCTGATCGGAACGGACGTACAGACGACTCCACTCCGAACGCAGCCGGCACGCGGCACCCGAGCTCTCCAGCGCGTCTCGAGTGTTTTCGACGAGCTTCTTCTGGAACCGGGAGCGCGTGCGCCTGCCCTTGGTGGTGATCTCACCGGTGAGTCGCAGCATCAGATCGCCAGCCGCCGGAAGACGACCGGCCGCGAGGGCGCCAGGAGCGGTCCCCATCATGGACTCAGGCCGCAGCGGTGTGTGTTTCCCAGCGATCGACTCAGGAGTCGGAGCGCCGATTCGGGATCCGCGACGCCACGAGGGCCGCCACGAGCCCGACCACGGGAATGGCAAGCACGATCGTAATCAAAACGAAACTGTCCGGTATCACTTTCAGTCTCCGGCGGTCGAGAGTTCGACAGACCCGGCGTCCGAACGAGAGACGCGTGAACACCGGGTGCAACGCGGCATTCTATCCGGAAGCCGAGGATCGGGGCAAGAACGCGCTCCACCCCGTCGAAGTGTTCGGTTCCGGCACACCGCCTTCCACAGGCGGACGCACGATGAAGGACAAACCACTTGATATCACTCGTTATTATTCCTTTGTTTACAATATGTTAGCGTCTCAGTTAGTGCGTGGCACGGCTGTTGCCGATATGAGGAGGAAAGGCAGCGCCGACCACGGCGCGACGAATTCTGCGAGGACAGGGGAGACGGTGAGGAAAGCCATGTACTACGGTGCGGAGAGGAAACGGGAGGGGCTGAGAGCTCTATTGTCCGTGGCAGCGATCGCTGCGGGGCTCGTGCTTTCCAACATCGCGGCCTCCTCCACCCTGTACCCCGGCGCGGAGTCGGGAGACGTCGTGGGCGTGTGGCAATGGGTGGAGCCAGGCGAGACGAGCCAGGCAGGCACTCCGCTGTTCGAGATCCGACGTGCGGCCGACGGCGAACTCGAGGCGATGGTCCTGGTTCGATCTGGCGACCGCGTGAGCGAGGCCGACGTCTCTTACGACCAGGGACACCTGTGCATGGTCACTGAGCACGGAGCCTCGTTCAAGGGGGAGCTCAGCGACGACGGCTTGATGATCGAGGGAGTGATCCAGTACGAAGGCTCCCGTTCGACGGCTCTCCTGCACCGGGTCGAGCACCGAAAAATGCGACGGGCGGCGGGGCGTAAGGCATACGCTACCTGACCCGCCGCCCACTGGGAGCTGGACCCCCGAAGGCGCCCTGTGACGGGGCGCCTTCTTCTAGCGCACCGGTCACCCCACCCGCGATGCCCTGCGTTTCCAGGGCGCCCATGCGCGTACGAGAAGGAGCGCGATGATCACCGCCAGGAAGACGATCGGCTCCCGCGTATCGGCCTTCACCTTCCACAGGAAGTGCACACCGCCTGCGAGAGCCGCTGGGTATATCAGGCGATGAAGGCGCTGCCAGTTCTTTCGGAGCCGACGTATCCAGCCCGTGGTAGATGTCACCGCCAGGGCGACCAGTAACAGCCATGTCGCAAAGCCGAGCGTGATGAACGGCCTTTCAGCGATGTCCTCGATGATGTACGACCAGCCGAAGAACTGGTCCAGAACCAGATACGTCAAGAAGTGCAGCGTGGCATAGAAGAAGGCGAACAGGCCCACGAGGCGCCGATAGCGTATCCAGCCCGGCTTGCCAGCCACTCGACGCAGCGGCGTAATCGACAGAGTGACGGTCAAGAGAAACAGGGCCCACCACCCCGTGCGGTGCGTGATCTCCTCGATCGGGTTCGCCCCCAGACCGTCCATGAGCGCGGCGATCCCCAGCGACAGAGCCGGAGCCAGGCAAACGACCCACAGGACGGCCTTGACAACTATCCTGCGGCGACGGGCCGGAGCAGCACTCATTCCGGGGCTATCCTCGAGGGACGCCTCGTCAGAACCACCGGCGCAGATCCAATCCGGCGTACAGGTCCGCCACGTGCTCGGCGTAGCCATTGAACGCCAGCGTCGGGCGTCGCCTGAATTCCCCCAGTCGGCGCTCTCGGGCCTGGCTCCACCGCGGATGATCGACATCCGGATTCACGTTGGCGTAGAAGCCGTACTCCCGCGGAGCCGAGACTGACCAACTCGTGGCGGGCATCTCTTCGACAAACCGAATCCTGACGATCGACTTGATGCTCTTGAACCCGTACTTCCAGGGAACCACCAGTCGGAGAGGCGCCCCGTTCTGGTTTGGCAGGTCCCTGCCGTACACGCCGGTCGCCAACAACGTCAGCGGGTTCATCGCCTCGTCGAGACGCAAACCCTCGGCATACGGCCAGTCGAGCACACGCCGGCGCTGGCCCGGCATCTGCTCGGGGTCCCTCAGCGTGGTGAACTCTACGAAGCGGGCCTTGCTCGTGGGCTCCAGACGGCGAATGACATCAGCCAGAGGAATCCCGGTCCACGGGATGACCATCGACCAGGCCTCGACGCAGCGCAGTCGATATACCCGGTCTTCCGCCGTGTGCGGAGCGAGAAGATCATCGAGATCGTAGACTGCCGGGCTGGCCACTTCCCCATCCACCTCGACCGTCCATGGCCGGGTGACGAGGGTGTGGGCGTTGCGCGCGGGATCTTCCTTGCCGGTGCCAAACTCGTAGAAGTTGTTGTACCCGGTCACGTCCGCGTACGG
>JAUVPT010000183.1 GCA_030598525.1 Gemmatimonadota bacterium | reverse complement strand
CATGGATGTACAGGGATGACTACCAGCGCGGCGGTTTCAAAATGCTCGGTGTTGCGGACCCGGGAGGGCGGCAGACCCGGCACCAGTCGGTCCTTTACGCGCTGGCGCTCCTTCCCACGAGCCTGCTGCCCGTGTTGCTCGGCCTGACCGGTGGGTTTTATGCGTTCGCGGCCCTCCTGCTCACGGGTGCTTATGTGGCGAGCGCCATCCGCTTTGCGGCCCGGGCCGACACGCCCACCGCACGGGGGCTGTTCCGAGTGTCCCTCCTGTATCTTCCCGTTCTGCTTCTATTCCTGACTCTGGATGGTAGTGGAGGCGGAATGATCCCAACGGAGTCCGGTCCTGCGGTGACCATCGGAAGCCCGCAGGCGGGCGAGTAGACGACGGCCGCGGTGGCGACACGGAAGTTCCTCCTCGCGACGCGCAACCCCCACAAAGTGCGTGAGATCGTAGCCCTTCTCGAGGGGCTCTCGATCGATGTCTCGTCCCTCGGGGATCTCGGAATTGCGAGTCTGCCCGGCGAGGACGACGTCGAGGTGTTCTCTACCTTCGAGCAGAACGCGCTTGCCAAGGCCAGGTTCTACCGGAAGCACACCGGCATGAACGTCGTCGCGGATGACTCCGGTCTGTGCGTGGATGCCCTTGGCGGGGGGCCCGGCGTAAGGTCGCGGCGTTTCGCGTCCGACCACGGGATGGGTGGTGCTGATCAGGATGCGGCGAACAACGGCTGTCTCCTCCGATTGCTTGACTCGGTTGAGGACAGAGAGAGAGGAGCGCATTACCGGTGCGCCCTCGCCTGTGTCGCGGACGACCGAACGCTTGTGGTCGGGGGTCGAGTCGATGGGATGATCGTTCGAACGGAGCGCGGCGACGGTGGGTTCGGGTACGATCCGCTGTTTCTGCTTCCCGAGTACGGCAAGACGTTCGGCGAATTGCCGCCGGAAGTGAAGGCGATGATCAGCCATCGTGCGGAAGCGATCCGCTCGTTCCGCCGATGGCTCGAACCCCTTACACCCCAGGAGGAACCTCGATGACTATCGGGTTGAAGTCATTCGTTCGTGGGCCGCTCGTTCTGGCCTTCATGGTCGCTTTAGCCGGGACCCTGCTCGCCCAGGAGGCCCAGCCCCCGGCCGACCCGATGGACGTCCGGTCCTCGGATGCCATCATCGCGGCGGTGTACGACGTGATTTCCGGGCCAGCCGGCGCCGAGAGGGACTGGGATCGGATGCGCTCCCTGTTCCTGCCGGACGCCCACCTCATACCCTCGCTCCCCCGTCCGGAAGGCGGATACGGCATCCGCTCCATGACCGTCGAGGACTGGATCGAGGGGGCGAAGGGTTGGTTCGCGGAGAACGCCTTCTTCGAGGTCGAGATTCATCGGGTGGACGAGAGCTACGGCCATATCGCGCACGCGTTCAGCACCTACGAGTCGCGGCGGGAAGCAGAAGGAGAACCGTTCACTCGAGGGATCAACAGCTTCCAGCTCCTGTTCGATGGCGAGCGCTGGTGGATCGTGAACATCTTCTGGCAGGGCGAGACCGAGTCGGAGCCGATTCCCACCGAATACCTGCCCTGAGCTGACCGTCCGCTCGCGGGCCCGGCGAGTATCGTCGGGCCCGTATGTGCAATCCCCGCCATCTCGTTCGTCATCAAGGGCAGAACGCGCCGGTCCACCCGACGACGAGAGGATTCCATGCCCACGAGTATGACCCGCATCGTGATCGCCCTGGTTGAGGGCATCCACGTACACGGGGTTGACCCGGGCCGTTCCGACTCCCGAGATGTATGTTTAGTGAGTGGAGAGGGACTCCCCGAGAACGAGGAACGGATTGGGCACGGATTGGGCGGCCGTATACGAGGCATCGTACGACCAGCTGGTTCGCTTCCTGTACCGCATGGTGTGGGAGGAGGATCGGGCGCACGATCTGGCCCAGGAGACCTTCGTACGGGCCCTTCGGCACGAACCGGATCAACCTCGGGCCTGGCTGTTCTCGGTAGCTCGCAACCTGGCACGTGACGAGGCACGTGCTGCCGTTCGAAGAAGACAGCACCTCACGCTGGTCCGAGCTGAAGAGGCGGGCCGCGTGGCAGAGGACGCAGGACAGGAAATGGAGCGTACAGAGCGGCACGAGGCAGTCAGATTGGCCCTGGAGAGCTTGAGCGAGAGGGATCGCGAGGTCCTGCTGCTGTGGGACGCCGACCTGAGTTACGACGAAATCTCGGAGCAGACGGGCCTGGCCCGGGGTGCGATCGGGACGACGCTGTCGAGGGCGCGTCGGCGACTGGTCGAGGCGCACAGGACTGGGGAGGATCAGAATGCCACATATCGCTGAAGCCGATCTTCACGCCTGGCTGGATGGGGCGCTTCCCGAAGAGTCCGGGGAGTTGCAGTCCATTCAGGATCACATCGAGTCCTGCCCCGATTGCGCCACCCGCCTCCAGGAAGCTCGCGACTTGAGGGATGCTGCAAGGGGCATTCTATCTTCGGCCCTTCCGGAGGGATCCGCTCCTTCGTTCGAGGACATCCGCCACCGGGCCATGGGCGATGCGCGGGGTCCGGCAGAAGTGGGCCCCGGTTCCGGCCGGATGAAACGGGGTTGGCTTTCAGCGCAGCGGCTCGGGTGGGCGGCCACGGTCATGCTCGCGGTGGGAGCCGGCTGGATCGGCCGTGCCGTGCTGGTAGAGAAGGGATGGAGCGACCCATTCAACGAAGGGCAGTCTCCGACCGCCAGCCGGCTGGCCGAGGCCGATGCGGTCGCGGATCCTGCTCGGGAGTCCTTTGGCGATGACGCTGCTGAGATCAAGGAGGAGTCGGACGAGTTAGGGCAGAGGAAGGACCAGCTAGTGGAGGCGAACGAAGCGCCATTGAAGCGTGACGCTGCCGCCGCAGGAAAAGGAATCGCTTCGCCGGAGCAGAAGGCGCAAAGGGAGAGAACGTACGGAGACTCACCCACGGATGCCGATGATGAGCCGGAGGCCGAAGCAGCGACTCCGCGTCGACTCGGGGCTCTTGCCGGGGCCGAAGCGCCGGAGGCCGAAGACCTTGCCGTGGTGGATGGGGTTATGGCACAGGATGCGGAGGCCTTTCAGCAAGAGGACAGGGCCAGGGCGATACAGCCGCCCCTGGATCCATGGCATGCGATTCCGGCCGTCCGTCTTGGCCTGACGGTGAGCAGGGCCCCGGGCTGCTATCGGCTGGAGTACTCGTGGTCGCCAGGAGTCGCTTACCTTCCGGGAACGATCGAGTTGACTGGCATTGAGCCGGAGGGCCGGGCCGGACAATCGACCTACGCCATTGCCGTTTCCGGCGGCGCAGCATCCGAACTCCACGAGGCGATCTGGGCATCCCCTCACCCGGACTCGGTATGGGTAAGATTGGTCTCCGGGGAGGAACGGGAGGCTTTCACGGTCCGGGCGGGACGCTCTGGAGCCGATTGGCTTGGCGAGGGAAGGGTGAGGGTGCCCGCCGCTCCCGTTTCGGTCGGGCAGACACGGGGCACCGTACGTCTCGTGAGGATTCGGTGCGAGCCGGAGTGAGGGACACCGACCGCCTCAGCTCAGAGCTCCTACGGCGGCTTCGCAGGGCGAGGGACATCTACGAGGGCATCTACCTGGTGCCCTACCGGACGACCATCCACCGCGAGTACCTGCGCCAGAGAGATCTCCTGTTCGTACTGGGCTTTTCGGATCTACTTGGTGTGCCGAATCCGTTGCAGTTCTATACACTCGAGCTGCTCCCGGAAGTCCTCGAGCAGTTCCACGAGTGGCATCTTCGCATGGGAATGGATGAGGCCCCGGAGGGAGGATTCAGGTGTTGCTGAGCGCGGCGTGGGTCGCCTGAAGGCCCTGCAGGAGGCCATGGCACGCCCCCTCCTGTTCTTCGGCGGCAAGGGAGGAGTGGGGAAGACCACCCTGGCGGCGGCCCGGGCCCTCGAGTCGGCGGCCGAGGGCACCCGTACGCTTCTCGTGTCTACCGACCCGGCCCACTCGACCAGCGACGCCCTGGAGGTCGCGCTGGGTTCGGAGCCCAGGGAGGTCGCGGCCGACCTGTGGGCCATGGAGCTGGACCCCGTCACCGAAACGGAGCGATACATCACGGAGGTGAAAGCGCGGATCGGAGACGCCGTGCCGCCTCGTCTTGCCGGCGAGGTGGAGCGGCAAATCGATGTCGCTCGGGCCTCCCCCGGGTCTGAGGAGGCTGCACTGTTCGACCGCTTCACGCGGATCATTGGAGATGACCAGTACGCTCGGATCGTGTTCGACACGGCCCCGTCAGGGCAGACCCTGCGCCTCCTCTCTCTGCCAGAACTCATGACGGCATGGATGGGGTCCCTGATTTCGCAGCGAAAGAAAGTCACGGCTCTGGGCCGGATGTGGCGCAATGTAGCGGGCGAAGCGGCCGGCTCGGAGCTGAAGGGCAAGGACGTGATTCTCGAGGCTCTGGAAGAGCGACGTGAGCGGTTCGAGAGTGCCCGGGCCGTGCTCCGCGATTCGGGGCGGACGGCCTTTCTGTTCGTTACGGTTGCTGAGAAACTGCCGGTGATGGAGACGCACCGAATCATGACCGCCCTGTCGGGTCACGGCATCCCGGT
>JAUVPT010000234.1 GCA_030598525.1 Gemmatimonadota bacterium | reverse complement strand
GCTGTGGTTCGAGCAGGAAGAGCGGCTGGGTCCGGTGGTGTCGCCGCAGTCGGACATGCCCATCAGCACGCCCATCGAGAGCACGGTCGCGAGAGTCATCAGTATCGAGCGCAGCATCGTTCACCTCCTGGTAACGCGAGTGTGTGCCCGCGTGTCGAGATGAACGTGCGGATGTGCAGTCAGATGGGAGTCAAGCGGGCCTCAGGAGGTCGCCACGTGCGCGCGACCGGCGTGATCGTTTACATTGGCTTCTTCACCTCTAACCCCCGGAGGCCGAGGCAGCCATGGTTCGCACCGAGTTCATTGCTACAGGCATGTACGTACCCGAGCGCGTCGTCACCAACCACGAGCTCGAGGGGTACATGGACACGTCCGACGAGTGGATTCAGCAGCGCTCGGGCATCAAGGAGCGGCGCTGGGCGGCGGAGGACGAGGGCGGATCGGACATGGCGAAGGTGGCCGCCGAGCGGGCGCTCGAGGCGGCCGGCATGGAGGCGGACGAGATCGACTGCATCATCGTCGCCACCCTGAGCCCCGACCACTTCTTCCCGGGAACCGGCGTTTTTCTTCAGCGGAAACTGGGTGTGACGGACGTTCCGTGCCTCGACATCAGGAACCAGTGCACGGGCTTCGTCTACGGGCTCGAGATCGCGGACGCCTTCATCAAGACGGGCCAGTACCGACGCATCCTCCTCGTGGGCACGGAGGTGCATTCGTCGGGGATCATCCTCTCGACCGAAGGCCGCGATACGGCGGTCCTGTTCGGGGACGGTGCCGCGGTGGCGATCCTCGGGCCCACGGACGATCCGGACCGAGGTGTCCTTGCCGTGCGCACCCACGCGGACGGAAGATACGCCGAGAAGCTGTGGGGCCCCGCTCCGGCCTGCGTCAACAAGCCGTTCATCAGCAAGGAAATGATTGACGAAGGGCTGACGCGTGCGCACATGGACGGCCGGGACGTGTTCAAGCACGCGGTCACCAAGATGCCGGCGGCGATCCACGAGGTGCTGGAGGTCGCCGGACATCAGACGGAAGATCTCGACATGGTGATCCCTCACCAGGCCAACATGAGGATCGCGCAGGTCGTACAGAAATCGCTCGGTCTGCCTGACGACAAGATCTACATCAACATCCAGCGTTACGGAAACACGACGGCCGCCAGCATCCCGATCGCGCTGCACGAGTGCATCGAAGAGGGCGGCATCCAGAGGGGCGATCTGGTGGGCTTCACGGCCTTCGGCTCCGGCTTCACGTGGGGCGGTGCGCTCGTGCGCTGGTAATCCTGCTCCACATACGCGACACTTCCCCCTCGCGTGTTCGTATAGACGTGCAACAGTTCGGCCGCCCCACCTCAGGTCCAGGGGCGGCCTTTCGATTCCCGTACGGGAGGAAGATCGCATGCGAAGGCTCAGTACGTGGGCTTGCGCGACGGCGACCGTCGCCCTGGCCCTGGCCGCCTGCCAGCCGGCAGAGCAGTCCACATCCGAACTCGATACAGGGTTCAGCGTCCCCGTCGAGTATTACACGCTCGACAACGGTCTCAAGGTGGTTCTGTCGCCCGATCAGACGGCCCCCATCGTCACGGTGGCCGTCTACTACAACGTCGGGCTCCGTCTCGAGCCCCGTGACCGCACCGGGTTCGCTCACCTGTTCGAGCACATGATGTTCCAGGGCTCGGAGAATCTGGGGAAGATGGAGTTCGTCCAGCTGGTGCAGAAGAACGGTGGGATCCTGAACGGGTCCACCCGGATGGACTTCACCAACTACTTCGAGATCGTCCCCGCTCACAAGCTCGAGACGATGCTGTGGGCAGAGGCGGACCGGATGTCGGGCCTCGAGATCACCCAGGAGAACCTCACGAACCAGCAGGGCGTGGTGTCGAACGAGGTGAAGGTGAACGTGCTGAATCAGCCGTACGGCGGCTTCCCGTGGCTCGACATGCCCCAGCTGGCCAACACCAACTGGTACAACGCGCACAACTTCTACGGCGAACTGTCGGACCTCGAGGCGGCCACCCTGGACGATGTGCAGGACTTCTTCGGCACGTTCTACGCCCCCAACAACGCCGCGCTGGCGGTGGTGGGCGACTTCGACCCCGCCGAGGCCCGGGTTTGGATCGAGCAGTACTTCGGGCCGATCGCGGCTGGGCCCGAGAAGCCGGAATTCGACATTGGCGAGCCGAGGCAGGAAGAGGAGAAGCGCTCCAGCAAGGTGGACGCCCTGGCCCCGCGCCCGGCTCTCGCCTTCGCGTATCACACGCCTGAACGAAACTCTCCCGAGTACTGGGCCTTCGGACTGATCGACCAGAGTCTCGTCCAGGGCGAGGCTTCGTGGTTGTTCCAGCGGCTCGTGCAGGAGGACGGATTCACGGCGGGCGTGAGCGGCAGCATGAACGACCTCGGCAACATGTACAACTATGCAGGCCCCATGCTGTGGACCGTGTCGCTGTTTCATGACGCCGACGTGGGCGCCGACGACATCCTGGCCGCGGCGGACGAGGTCGTCGAACGCATCAGCACCGAGCCGGTGGACGAGGAGACCCTCGCCCGGGCGAGGACCAAGCTTCGCTCCAGCCTGCTCAACTCGATGGAGGGCCTGTTCGGGTTCGGACGGGCCGACCTGCTCGCTTCGTTCGCCCTGTTCGACGACGACCCGTCCCGCATCAACCGGATCGAGGCGGAGTTCGAGGCGGTGACGCCCGAGCTCATCCTGCAGACCGCACAGGAGTACCTGCGGCCCACGAACCGGACGATTCTCACGGTCGAGCCCGGAGCTGCCGAAGGTGGCGCAGCGACCGGCGCCGGCTCGCAATAAGGAGGCGGGACGATGAGAGCGACGATGAAGAGCCTCGCCGCCCTGCTGGGCGGACTCGCAGTGATGGTCAGCGCGGGCGCGGCAATGGCGCAGGAGACGCCGCCTCCGGGCGGTGAGCCGAAGGACTTTCAACTCGCCGAGGCCACGGAATTTGCGCTGCCCAACGGACTCGGCGTGACCATGGTACCGTACGGGAAGGTGCCCAAGACCAGCGTCCAGCTGGTGATCCGCACCGGCAATATCGACGAGACGGCCGATGAGGTGTGGCTCGCCGATCTGATGGGCGACCTGATGAAGGAGGGCACGGCCACCCGGAGCGCGGAGGACATCGCGCGCGAGGCGGCCGGCATGGGTGGCTCGGTGAACATCGGCATCGGCCTGGACCAGTCGAACGTCAACGGACAGGTGCTGGCCGAGTACGGGCCCGATCTCGTGGCCCTGATTGCCGACGTCATCCTGAACCCGGCCTTCCCCGAGTCCGAGCTGGACCGGTTGAGGGCCGACCGGATTCGCCTGGTCAGCATCTCCCTCACGCGGGCACAGTCGGTGACGCAGGAGCGGTTCCGGGCCGTGATGTACCCGGACCACCCGTACGGGCGGCTGTATCCGACCGAGGAGCAGCTACAGGGCTACACCCTGGAGCAGGTCCGCGGCTTCTACGACGCCAACTTCGGGGCCGCCCGATCGCACCTGTACGTGACCGGGATGTTCGACGAGGCCGCGATGAGGGAGGCGATCGAGACGGCGTTCGCCGACTGGAAGGAAGGCCCGCCGCCCACCGTGAACATCCCGGAGCCGGTGACCGGACGCGCGGTGCACGTACTGGACCGTCCGGGAGCGCCCCAGTCCACGATCCAGGTCGGGCTTCCGACGATCGATCCGTCACACGCGGACTACGTGGCCCTCCAGGTCACGAACGCCCTGTTGGGCGGCTCGTTCGCTTCCCGGATCACCGCCAACATCCGCGAGGACAAGGGTTACACCTACTCGCCGTTCAGCCAGGTCTCGACGAGGTCCCGCGACGGCTACTGGATAGAGACGGCCGACGTCACCACCTCCGT
>JAUVPT010000100.1 GCA_030598525.1 Gemmatimonadota bacterium | reverse complement strand
CGCACCCGGTCAGCAATCGATCGATCTCCGGGAGCACGGCCTCGGAGTGCGTCGCGCGAACACGCAGGAGCGATTCGGCGAGGACCGCGCCGTCGCTGCCCACGGCCACGCTGCCCACAGGCGTGCTGGTGTCCAGGGCGAGCCTTACCACGACTGATCCTCCGCGGCTGGCTGTGGGTCCGGCACGGGAGGCACCCGGCCGTGGGCCCGGAGCACCACCTGGCGGCGAGTCACGTCGCTCAGAAAGTCGAGTCGGATGTCCCAACGGTCGGCGGGAAGATAGCCGGCCGCCCGATCGGCCCACTCCACGAGTACCATGTCGTCCGACTGGACCAGGTTATCCCAACCCATGTCCGGGAGACCTTCGATCCCGTCGATGCGATACAGGTCCGCGTGCTGGACCGTGGCGCCTCCTCGGCCTTCGTACTGGTTCACCAGCGTAAACGTGGGACTGGGGACCGGGCCTGTCACGCCCGCTCCGCGGCAGGCGGCCCGCGCCAGGGTCGACTTCCCCGCCCCCAGCTCGCCGTACAGGCAGACGAACACTCCACTCTCGAGTGCTACCCGTCCGATGTCCCGCCCATATCGCGCGAGTGCCGGCTCGGTCATCTCGAACGGGCCGAGGTCGAGCCCGCTCACCGCGAACGCCCCCGGGTCGACCTCCTGGGTCCCGTCTCGATCGCCGCCCGCACTTCGAACAGCTCGTCACGGAGGCGAGCCGCCCGCTCGAAGTCGAGGGCCTGGGCGGCTTCCTTCATCTCGTTCTCCAGCTGATGCGCCAGCTCCGCGGGGTCCACGCCCCCGTATCGGTCTCGGCGACCCGGTGATTCGGCCACCCGCGCGTCCGCCACGGACGTCGTGAAGCGAATCTGCTCCACCGACTTCACGATCGAGCGCGGCACGATGCCATGTTCCGCGTTGTACTCGGCCTGGACCTCGCGGCGGCGGTCCGTCTCCCGTATGGCCCGCTCCATGGATCCCGTGATCCGGTCGGCATACATCACGGCCGTGCCTTCCGCGTGCCGCGCCGCCCGCCCGATGGTCTGAATCAACGAGGTCTCGGACCGCAGGAAACCTTCCTTGTCCGCGTCCAGGATTGCCACCAACGACACCTCCGGAAGATCCAGCCCCTCGCGAAGGAGGTTGATGCCGACGAGCACGTCGAACACACCCAGGCGCAACTCGCGCAGGATCTCGACCCGCTCGATCGTGTGGATGTCGCTGTGCAGATAGCGCACGCGGACGCCCCGGGCCGCCAGGTACTCGGACAGATCCTCCGCCATGCGCTTGGTCAACGTGGTCACGAGTATCCTCTCGGAGCGGGCGGTGCGAATCCGGATCTCCTCGAGGAGGTCGTCCACCTGGCCCGATACCGGCCGGATCTCGACGCCCGGGTCCAGCAGTCCGGTGGGCCGGATGAGTTGCTCCACCACGACCCCCTCCGAACGCTGGAGCTCGTGGTCGCCCGGGGTCGCGCTGGTGAAGATGACGGACGGTACGATGTCCTCCCACTCCGCGAATTCCAGCGGCCGGTTGTCGAGGGCGGACGGGAGGCGGAATCCGAATTCGACCAGGGTCGTCTTCCGGCTCCGGTCTCCCTTGTACATAGCGCCGATCTGCGGGACGGTGACGTGCGATTCGTCGACCACCACGAGGAAGTCCTCCGGGAAGTAGTCGAGCAGACAGTACGGCCGCTCGCCCGGCTCCCGGCCATCGAAGTATCGTGAGTAGTTCTCGATCCCCTGGCACACTCCGATCTCACGCAGCATCTCGACGTCGAACCGCGTTCTCTGCTCCAACCGCTGGGCTTCCAGCAACCGTCCGTCGGTACGCAGGTCCATCAGACGGACCTCGAGTTCGGTGAGGATTCCGTCAATCGCCCTCTCCAGGCGAGCCGGGTCGACCGCGTAGTGGGTGGCCGGGAAGACGGCCGTGCGCTGCAGCGAGACGATTGCCTTGCCGGTGAGGGGGTCGATCTTCGTGATGCGCTCCACTTCGTCGCCGAACAGCTCGATGCGAACGGCCTGCTCCTCGTACGCCGGCAGCACCTCGATGACGTCACCTCGAACCCGAAACGTACCGCGTCGGAAGTCGATGTCGTTCCGGCCATATTGGATCTGGACCAGCCCTGCCAGGATGTCCCGGCGTCCGATCTGCTGGCCGACCTCGAGGGTGAGCATCTGGGAGCGGTAGGAGCGTGGATCGCCCAGACCATAGATCGCGGACACGGAGGCGACAACGATCACGTCGTTCCGCTCCATCAGGGAGGACGTGGCCCTGAGCCGAAGCCGATCGATGTCCTCGTTGATCGACGCGTCCTTCTCGATGTACGTGTCCGTCGTCGGCACGTACGCCTCGGGCTGGTAGTAGTCATAGTAGGAGATGAAGTACTCCACCGCGTTTTGCGGGAAGAACTGCTTGAGTTCCCCGTACAGCTGAGCGGCGAGCGTCTTGTTGTGGCTCATCACCAGGGTCGGGAGTCCCGTCTCCTCGATCACACCGGCCATGGTGACCGTCTTCCCGCTCCCTGTGACCCCGAGCAGCGTCTGCCAGCGCTCGCCCTGGCGCACCCCCGCGGCAAGCGCCTTGATGGCTTCCGGCTGGTCCCCGGTTGGCTCGAACGGAAGCTCGAGACTAAAACGATCGGACGTCACGACATCTCCTGTATGGGGCCCCTCACCGGCGGCTCCCGAAAACCCGGCCGGGTCCGCTTGACTGGACACGGCGCGCCGATCACGTTGCGGCCTCGCTACCGCTCGTACAAGGGGCTGCACCAGAGGGCACCATGACTCCATACGCACGACTCTCCATAACGCTGGCCTTGCTCCTCACGACCGCCGTCGCATGCTCGGATTCCGCATCCAGACAGGAGGAGGAGCTGGCGGAGCTCCGGAGACAGCGACGATCGCTGCTGATGCAGTTCTCGTCAGCCCAGAACGTCATCCGGAGCGTCCAGGTGCGGGCGCTGGAGGAGCCAGGAGTGCGCGCTGCCCAGGAGGCCTTCAACACAGAGCTGCGGGCTTTCGTTCTCCGTGAGGATCCCGACGCCGCAGAGCTTCTCGACCGGGCGAGAGAGGTGGGTCACGACCTGCAGGACCTCGCGACCCCCACTCTGCTCCAGGAAGGCCAGGAAGATCCACGCCCGGTGGCTCCCGAGGAACGCGCCGCCGTAGCGGCGGAGCTGGCGGAGGTAGAGCGCAGCCTGAGGCCGGTCATCGACCGGGCGTTTCAGGATCCGGCCGTAGCGCAGGCGTTCGCATCACTGCGAGACAGCGTGGTGAATGCGATGCTGCGCATCGACCCGGGAACGCAGCGATCGATGGACCTGATGGCCGACCTGGAGGCCAAGGTGGCTGAAATCGACGGGGAGATGGCACGCTTTTCGGAGTGAAGGCCGGCAGAGACCCTACACCTCGAGAGTCAGGTCGCTGTCGCCGAAGCTCTCTTTTCGCTCCACGCTGATCACGCCCTTCACTCGCCGGATCTGGCGCATCACCTTCTTCAGGTGAGCCAGGTTCTCGACTTCCACCACGAACTGCCCCGTCATGCCACCCTCGGTCGACTTGATATCCGCCGACTGGATGTTGGTGCCCGTGTCGCTGATCGACTTGGCGATCTCCGCGAACAAGCCGTGACGGTCCGTACCCTCCATGACGATGCGAACGAGGAATCGTTGGGCCCCATCGTCGTCCCAATCGATCATGATTCGCCGTTCGGGCAGGTCGGGGAGATTGAGGACGTTGGGGCAGTCACGGCGGTGGATCGAGATGCCCCGTCCGACAGTGATGTATCCGATGACCTCATCGCCCGGAACTGGTTGGCAACACTGGGAATAACGGACCATCAAATTGTCCATCCCCTGGATCCGTACGCCCTTCGGTTCGCGCCACACCTTCTTCACGAACTTCGAGAGGGGAGTGTCCTGCTTCTCGCGCTCCGGCGCATCCTGCGGGAACACGGCGCGCATGACCTTCGTCATGCCGATGTCCCCTCGCCCGACAGCGGCGAACAGGCCGTTCGATCCGTCCGTCACTCCCAGGGTCCGCACCGCCTCCTCAATTTCTTTTTCCGTCGGCTTGAGCCGCTGGCGGCGCCATTCCCTGGCCAGGATCTCCCGTCCCAGGCGCACGGAAGAGTCGTATTCTTCGCGGCGGATCCACTGCCGGATCCGATGGCGGGCCCGGCTCGTCTGTACGAACCCGAGCCAGTCGCGGGACGGCGTCTTGGAGTCGGAAGTGAGGATTTCGACCGTGTCCCCGTTGCGCAGGGCTCGTGAGAGGGGTGCGATACGACCGTTCACCTTCGCGCCGGAGCACCGCTGCCCGACCTCGGTGTGCACCGCGTAGGCGAAGTCGATCGGCGTCGCGCCCTTCGGGAGCTGCTTCACGTCACCGGCGGGCGTGAACACGAAGATCTCGTCCTGGAACAGGTCGATCTTCAGGAACTCGAGGAATTCCTCCGGCTCCCGTGTCTCCTGCTGCCACTCCAGCACCTGCCGGAACCAGGTGAGCTTCTCGTCGACCTCGTCTCCCTCCCGGTTCTCCTTGTACCGCCAATGGGCGGCGATCCCGAGCTCCGCCGTCCGGTGCATTTCTTCGGTGCGAAGCTGGATCTCGTACAGCCGGCCGCCCGGTCCGAAGATCGTCGTGTGGAGGCTCTGGTACAGGTTCGACTTCGGGGTCGCGATGTAGTCATGGAAGCGCTCCGTCAGCGGCGTCCACTTGTTGTGGATCACGCCCAGAGCGTGGTAGCAGTCCCTGACCGAGGGCAGGATCACTCGAACGGCGAGCCCGTCGTAGATCTCCTCGTACGGTCGACCCCGCTTGGTCATCTTCCGCTGGATCGACCACAGGTGCTTCGCCCGGCCCTCGACCGTGCACTCGAGACCCGCCGCTCGGAGCTCCTCCTTGAGCGGCGCGACCATCTGCGCGATCAGGCTCTCTCGCTCACTTCGCTTGTCCGACACGGTAGTGGCGACCGCCCGATACTCCTCGGGATCGAGGAACTTGAACGCGAGGTCTTCCAGCTCCCACCGCACCCGGGCCATTCCGAGGCGATGGGCGAGCGGGGCGTAGATGTCACGCGTCTCGAGAGCGATCCGTCTCTGACTTACCGGATCCAGGTGCTCGAGCGTGCGCATGTTGTGAAGCCGGTCCGCCAGCTTGACGATGATCACCCTCGCATCACGCGCCATCGAGAGCAGCAGCTTCCGGTAGGTCTCCACCTGCCGCTCGGCGAGCGACCGGATCTCGACCCGCGAGATCTTCGTCAGGCCGTCCACGATCGTGGCGATCTCGCTGCCGAACTCGCGTTCGATCTCCTCCACCGTGGTGCGGCTGTCCTCGACCACGTCGTGCAGGAGGGATGCGGCGATGCTCACCGTGTCCCGGTGAATTTCCCCCAGGATCGTGGCGACCTGTACGCAGTGAGTGATGTAGTCCTCGCCAGAGCTGCGCTTCTGGCCCTCGTGCTTCTCTTTGGCGTACTGGAAAGCCAGGGCCAGCAGTTCGAGGTCCAGGCGGTCCTCGCTGCCGGCGATCGCCTCGAGGAACTCCGGCGGGAGGATGGACCTCGCCCAGTCCCCGCTGGGGGTGGAGTCGTCCTTCCGCTTGACCTCGGTCGACTTCGTGGCCACGGCATCCCTTCGAGAAACGAGTGCCCCTTCCCCATACCCGCGCCGGGCAGCGAGTTGCCCTGATCTGCCCTCGCGGCGCGGCCCTGGTGAATTCAACATAGAGAGCAACTCGCGTGCCATGCAAAGCGCGTCGGTTCAGGATCGTGACCCGCCAGGACTCCGAAGCGCCACCTCCGGGCCCGCGCCGGGCACCAGCCCCCTTTCGAGCAGGCTGATGAACCGCCCGTCCCCGATGATGATGTGATCCCGGACCGGGATCCCGAGCAGCCGGCCGCTCTCGACGAGCTGCCACGTAACCTCGAGGTCTTCAGGCGAAGGATCGGGATCGCCGCTCGGGTGGTTGTGGGCCAGCACGACACTGGCCGCCGCGTGGGCGATCGCGGGAGCGAATACCTCGCGGGGATGGACGAGCGATGAGTTGAGGAGGCCGACCGTCACGCAGCGCTCGGAGATCACCCGGTTCTGGGTGTCGAGGTAGACAGCCCAGAACTCCTCCTGTTTTCGGTCCCGGAGGGCGGGCCCCAGCCTCCGGAACACGTCACCCGGACCCTGGATGCGGGAATCTCTGCGAGCCGGCTCGGCCGAGGCGCGCCTTCCGAGCTCGAACGCGGCCACCAGCGTACAGGCGCGGGCCGGGCCGATG
>JAUVPT010000285.1 GCA_030598525.1 Gemmatimonadota bacterium | reverse complement strand
GGGCCGTCTGCCGGACGATCTGTCCACTCGATAAGATCGTCTTAATGCATGTTTCAATGATGTCGAACTTGAGTTCACAATGACAGGGAGCGAACGTCCAAGACCGTCTGACCTAGGTTCTATCGCGAGGTGACGATAGGACTGCTTTTCTCAACGATGTGGGTGGGGGTGGCCGAGGTCGACGGACAGGAGCCGCGGCCTCGGGCCCGTGACGTGGGCATCGACATTGGGGTGCTCGATCCGGGTCCGCTGAACGCGATCACGGACGTGCAGGGTGTGCTGGTCGGTCACCGGACGCTGATCGTGGGTGATTCGATCCGTACGGGCGTCACCGCGGTCCTCCCCCACGGGGGCAACTTGTTCGCCGACAAGGTCTCGGGTGCGATCGTGGTCCGAAACGGATTTGGGAAGCTCGTCGGACTCAGCCAGGTCAACGAACTGGGACAGATCGAGACTCCTATCCTCCTCACGGGAACACTCAGCGTGTTCCGAGCTGCGGACGCCCTCGTGGACACCTTGTTGGCGAGTCCCGAGAACGCTGAGGTGCGGTCGATCAACCCGGTCGTCGGAGAGACGAACGACGGCTATCTCAGCGACATCCGCGCCCGCCCCATCCAGCCTGAACACGTCCGCGAGGCTCTCCGGGCGGCTTCAACGGGTCCGGTCGAGGAGGGAGCTGTCGGAGCTGGAACCGGAACCCGGGCTCTCGGATGGAAGGGAGGTATCGGGACGTCTTCCAGGCGGCTTCCGGAGTCGTCCGGCGGCTACACGGTCGGAGCCCTGGTCCAGACCAACTATGGTGGGCTCCTGACGGTCGCGGGAGTGCCTGTGGGTCGCTTCGTGCGAGCCGACAGACCGGAGGAGCCACGGCGAGACGACAAGGAGGGCGGGTCCGTGATGATCGTGATCGCGACCGACGCGCCGCTCGCGCACCGTGAGCTCGAGCGCGTGGCCGAGCGGGCGTTCACCGGCATCGCCCGCACCGGTTCCTGGATGTCGCACGGCTCGGGCGACTACGCCATCGCCTTCTCGACCCACCGGGGCCCGGTGGATCTGCCCGACGGAGTGCTTCTGACCAGGCTGTTCGTGGCTGCGGCGGAGGCGGTCGAAGAGGCGGTCCTGAACTCGCTTTTCAAAGCTACTACGATGGTCGGTTATCGCGGCCACCGAGCCGAGGCCCTTCCGGTCTCGGATGTGCTCGAGGTCATGCGGCAGCACACGCCCTAGGATGCCGTCGCTCCAGCGTCGGAGGCTGTTCCGTAGTCCCTGTTCAGGGCGGCTCGCGCGTCCTTGATGTCTCGTCTGACCGCCGATTGAAGTTCGTCCAGGTCGTCCGGGCCCAGACCTGCCGTGGGAACAGGGTCGAGGATCCTTACCACGACGTCCGCATTCCCGAACTTCATCGACCCCTTCCGTATGGCCGTCCGCGTGCCGTGAACGGCCATCGGGAGTATGGGCGCTCCGGTCTCGATCGCCAGCCGAAAAGCGCCGCTGCGGAACGGGAGCATCTCGGATGTACGGGAGCGCGTTCCCTCCGGGAAGATCATGATCGAGGCTCCGCGCCTGACCCACCGCCTGAGGGCGCCGTACGACGCTCCTCGACTGCTCGCGCTGCCCCTCTCGACCCCCACATCGCCAGCCATTCGCATCATTTGCCCGAGGAAGGGCACTCGGAAGATGGAGGCCTTGGAAAGCCACTTCATGTCCCAGGGCAGCGAGCCGATGAGGACGATGTCGGCCAGAGACTCGTGATTGGCCACCGCGATGAAAGGGTGGGATCCCCGCTGGGGCACGCGCCCCACCACCCGGACTTTCCAGAAAGGATTCAGGGCGACGAGGAGGCGAGCGCCGAACCGGAACACACGGCCGGCGATCCACCGGGGGCGGTCCCACCACCCGGTCAGCAGAAGGGCGATCCCGACCACGGGCGTCCACAGGATGACAAGAAGCTGCCACGCCACCCAGACGAGAAAGCTCGCTATGGCTCTCACAGGGGAGTGATCACGCTACGTCCACGCCCGTGTCATCGGCCGACGGGGTGCTGGTTCGAAGGACCACGATTCCCGCCACGGCGGCCAGCAGGGACCCGACGATGATACCGAGCTTGGCCAGGTCTAGCGTGTCGCCGTCCAGGAACGCAAGTGACGCGATGAAGATCGACATCGTGAACCCGATTCCGGCGAGCAGGCTGCCACCCCACAGGGTCCGCCAGCGCGCTCCTTCGGGGAGAGCCCCGAGCCCGAACCGCACGGCCAACCAGGTCGCTCCCGTAATTCCGACCTGCTTCCCGACAAACAGCCCCACGATGATACCCAGGGGCAACGGGTGACTGACCACGCTCGCCAACGAAGAAATGGGGATCGCGATACCGGCGTTGGCGAATGCAAAGATCGGAAGCACGAGAAAGGCCACCCAGGGATGGATCGCATGCTCCATGCGGTACAGCGTGGCGGCCGACTCCTGGGCTTCCTCCGCGATCTCTGCCAGGGCCTCCTCGCGCAGGTCCTTTGCCTCCCAGTCGTCCTGCGGTTCGCCCTGGATTCCTTGCAGCGAGCTGGTCGCCAGTTCGAGGGACAGGCTGAGGTCGACGGTCTCCGCCCCCGAGTCCCGCCTCCGTCCCGCCGGAATCATGGCGGCGGCTGCCACTCCGGCGATCGTCGCGTGAATGCCGGACTGATACACGAAGTACCACGCGATCAGGATGGGCACGACGTACACGAGGGGTCGCTGAACGCCGGACCGATTCATCACGAACATGATGGCCAGCGCGCCTCCGGCCCACGCAAGGGCGGTCAGGTCGATGTTCGCCGAGTAGAAGATCGCGATCACGAGCACGGCCATCAGGTCGTCGGCGATGGCCAGGGCGGTGACGAAGGTCTTGATCCACAGGGGGGCGCGGCTCCCGAGCATCGCCAGGATCGCCACGGCAAACGCGATGTCGGTGGCCATCGGTACTGCCCACCCCTGCACGTAGTCGCCCCCCCGATTGAATACCCAGAACAGCAGGGCCGGCAGAACGGCGCCCCCGATCGCCGCCACGACGGGCAGAGCCGCCCGGCGCACCGAGGCGAGTTCTCCGAACAGGATCTCCCGCTTGATCTCCAGGCCGACCACGAAGAAAAAGACGGCCATGAGGCCGTCGTTGACCCAGTGGAGGAGCGACATATTGAGAGCCCAGCCGCCGAAAACGAGTCCCGCGTATGTGTGCCAGAGGTCCTCGTACGCCGTCAGCAGAGGGGTGTTGGCGAGGATGAGGGCCAGTGCCGCCGCGCTCATCATCACGATGCCACCCGCGGACTCCGTCTTGACAAAGCGGACGATGGCGCGGGAAACACGGGGTCTCGACTCGGCGGTGACCTG
>JAUVPT010000172.1 GCA_030598525.1 Gemmatimonadota bacterium | reverse complement strand
GCATCGATGGCCGGCCGACGGCGATCGGGGGCGCACACCGGCTCGAGATGCTGCCCACCACTTCTCACGTGTACTTCGGATCGGTGAGCGGGGCCACGGCGGACGGGAGACGATGCGGACTTCCCCTTTCGGAAGGCATCTCCCCGGTGCAGGGGGCCGACCGAAAGGGCCCAACGGCCGTCTTCCGCTCGGCGGCGAAGATGGATCACATCAAGACGGGCGGGACCCTACTCAACATGAAATTCACGCCGTCCCTGATCGAGGGAGATGCGGGAATCGAGAGGATGCGTCACCTGGTGCGCGGATACTTCGACATGGACGGACACCACGTCCAGTTCAACGTCGTGGACGCGGAGACATTGCGGGAGGCGCAGGCCGACCCTGATTCGCACCGTGATCTCATCGTGCGGGTCGCCGGCTACAGCGACTATTTCTGCGACCTGTCCGAGGCCCTGCAGGAAGAGATCATCGAGAGGACGGAGCACGCGGCCTTCTGAGCGGCTCCGGCACCGGAGGGGGATAGACATGCACAGGTTCGTCGCCGCCTCGGCGGTCATTCTGTTTGCAGTCGCGGCCTGCGGAGCGCCGCAGGAATACGACGTCGTCATCCGGAACGGCACGATCTACGACGGATCCGGCGGGGCGCCCTATCAAGGTGACGTCGGGATCGAGGGCGACAGGATCGCCGCGGTCGGAAACCTGGGGCGCGCGGTGGGCACGACCGAGATCGACGCGGCGGGCCTCGCCGTGTCTCCGGGGTTCATCAACATGCTCTCGTGGGCCAATGAGTCTCTGATCGAGGACGGCCTCGGACAGAGCGACATCCGGCAGGGTGTGACCCTGGAGGTGTTCGGCGAGGGATCGTCGATGGGACCGCTCAGCGAGGCCATGAAGGAAGAGAAGCTCGAGTCCCAGGGCGACATCCGCTACCCGATCGAGTGGACGACGCTCGGAGAGTACCTGGAGTGGCTCACTGGCCGTGGAGTGGCCCCGAACGTCGCCTCGTTCGTCGGGGCGACCACCGTTCGCATCCACGTGCTCGGCTACGAGGACCGAGCGCCGACGGAGGCAGAGCTCGAGGAAATGCGGGGCCTCGTGGCGCGGGCAATGGAGGAAGGGGCGCTGGGCCTCGGATCGTCGCTGATCTACTCGCCCGCGTTCTACGCCGGTACGGACGAGTTGATCGCCCTCACGAAAGTCGCCGGGGAGTACGGTGGTATGTACATCAGCCACATCCGGGGTGAGGGAAACAGGCTCCTCGAGAACGTCGAGGAGCTGATTACGATTGCCCGCGAGGCCGGTGTCCCGGCCGAGATCTACCACCTCAAGGCCTCGGGCCGGGACAATTGGGACAAGCTGGGGGACGTGATCCGGCGCGTGGAGGAGGCGCGTGCCGCGGGCCTCAGGATCACGGCCGACATGTACACCTACCACGCCAGTTCGACGGGGCTGGACGCGGTGATGCCGCCATGGGTGCAGGAAGGTGGACACGACGCGTGGGTCGAGCGGCTGAAGGATCCGGCGATCCGCGAGCGCGTGAGGGTCGAGATGAACGACCCGGCCGGCGAATGGGACAACACGTGGCTCAGTGCCGGGTCGCCCGACAACATCCTGCTCACCGGCTTTCGCACCGACTCGCTACGCTATCTGACGGGCAGGACCCTGGCCGATGTGGCTCGCATGCGAGACGCGGGCGCCGAGGAGACGGCCATGGACCTGGTGATCCAGGATGACAGCCGGGTGCAGTCCGTCTTCTTCACCATGTCCGAGGACAACATCCGCCGGAAGATCGCGGTGCCGTGGGTGAGCTTTTGCTCCGACGCAGGCGCCTACGCCACGGCCGGGGTGTTCCTCAACTCCCAACCACATCCACGTGGCTACGGTACGTTCGCACGGCTTCTCGGAATGTACGTGCGGGACGAGCAGGTGATCCCGCTGGAGGAGGCGATTCGCCGGCTGACGTCGATGCCGGCCGGAAACCTCGGCATCCGGCATCGCGGTTCCCTCGAGCCCGGCTACTTCGCGGACGTCGTGGTGTTCGACCCGGCGACGATCGCCGACCGGGCCACGTTCGAGAAGCCGCACCAGTACGCCGTCGGGGTCAGTCACGTGTTCGTGAACGGCGAGGCGGTGATCATGAATGGTGGTCCTACGGGCGCGAAGCCGGGGCGCGTGGTTCGAGGGCCCGGTTGGTCGGGTTGGAGTGGGGCGGCGCCTTGACGCGGGGCGACTCCTGAGGGCTAGTCGGGGGCCTCGGCCGCCAGCCGCTTCCGATCGTCGTACTGGTAGGCGCCAGGAAAATCGGGCTCGACGTATTTGCGCTTGCCGCTCCACGACTCGATGTCGAGCCGGAACACGCTGGTGCGTGTGAGCTCGCCGGCCGTGATCGGACGGTAGTCTCGGCCTGGCTTGAGGTGTGGCGCGTACTTATCGAGGAGTAACTGCAGGCCGTACTCCGCCTCTTCCACGTCTTCGACGACGACCGCCGCGCCGAACACGACCACACCTCCGTACTCGATGCTGAACTCGAGGGCCTCGTCGGCGGGTAGAAGGCGGCCGGTCTCGTACACGGTGAACGCAGCCTTCGCGTCCACTTCCACGTTATCGCGGGTCCGTCCGGTGCGAGCCGTGTGCAGATAGATCGCGTGCCGATCCTGGTCGTACACGAAGATGTTGGAATTCACGAAGGGCTGGCCGCCATGCACGGTGGCTAGAACTCCTACCGCGGACTCGTGCAGGAATTCGCGGATCCAGGCCTCGTCCGCGGCGCGATCGTTCCTTCGAAGCTTCGTTCGCTCGTCCAGGTGCCCTCCGCTCACTGAACCGGCCCGGCGTCGCCGGGCTCGAGATCTATCGTCCGGTATTCGTCCTGGACCTGCTCGACCAGGCGCGCGAGCCAATCGAGCAGCTCTACGGACCTCTCCTCACCGGCTTCCGCCCGGTCGCGCTGCTCCAGCGCAACCATCTCCGCCAGCGCCTCGAGCATGGCGGGCGGAAAGAAACCAACCGCTTCGCGCACGGCATCCGCGTCCCGCCTGGCGAAGGCCCGGAACACCACCGCGAGCTCCGGCCGCGCCTTATCGTCGAGCAGCTCGGCGACCCCGTTGGCCCACAGGGTCAGGTCGGCTTCCTGCTCCTCGGGTTTCATGACTCCATCCTGTGTCGGTTGCCTTATGTTAACCCCTCGACCGGGTCGGGGGCTCCCGCAACCTGCTGGAGGACGGTGCCGCGATGAACGACTACGACGCATCCACATACGGAGACGGTGTTGCCGACGTCTACGATGACTGGTATCCGGGGGGAGATCCGGGGCCGATCGTCGAGCGACTCCTGGCAGTGGCGGGGGACGGACCGGCGCTCGAGCTGGGCATCGGAACCGGCCGGATCGCCGTTCCACTCGCGGCGGAGGGGGTGCCGGTTCACCATCGGTGATTTCACGGAGCTCGGGCTCGAGGCCCGATTCTCGCTAGTCTACGTCGTATTCAACACGATTTTCTCCATTCTCGAGCAGGACGACCAGGTGCGCTGCTTCCAGAGCGTGGCCGATCACCTGGCGCCGGACGGACGATTCCTTCTGGAGTGTTTCGTTCCGGACATGGCCCGGTTCGATCGTGGCCAGCGGCTGTCGGTCATGGCGATCGACGATGACGGCGTTCGCCTGGAGGCGACGCTCCACGATCCCGTCGGGCAGCGTGTGAAGTCGCGGATGGTCTCCCTGACCGAGAGCGGAGCCCGGTTCTATCCGCTGAAGGGGCGTTACTGCTGGCCTTCGGAGCTGGACTTGATGGCTCGCCTGGCCGGACTGGTACTGGAGTACCGGTGGGGCGGGTGGAACGAGGAGCCGTTCACCGCGGCGAGCAGGAACCACGTGTCGGTGTACCGGAAGGCGGGTTGATACTCGCCTAGCCGGGCCATGGCACGTCGGCCAGGTTCACGCGCTCGAGCAGGGCCTGGAATCGAGGTTCGTCGCGCAACGGGTCGTAGGCCGGGTCAACGGCAATCCCGATCAATAGACTGGGGTCGGTCTTCGATTCGTAATTCCGTTCCAGTCGATCCATCGCTAGATCGGTCTCTCCCAGAGCTGCGTACACGATCGCGGAGACCGCCGCCTCACCAATCCAAGTCCATCACCCAGATATCGCTCTCAAATCTCTTGAGCGTGAGGTAGAGGTCGTGAGCACCTACGGTCACATCCCAGGGCAGCGTCGAGGGGTCGTCTATGGACACGGCCTTGGTGGCGGCGCCTCCAGCCGATGGGATCCACCACAGCCCCCAGGAGCCGTCTTGCTCCCTTGCGTAGAAGTAGATCCTCGTGCCGTCGGCCGTGCCCGTCTGCGAGCTGGCCCGGAAAGCCCCTCGGATTGCCAATTTTCAATAATGACGCATAATCAAAGTGCGGCCATGAGAGAATCCACCCCCCTCTAGCCCAGGTCGAGCTGCGGCGTCAGACGCTCCCCCTCGCTGCATACGCAGTCGTACGGGGAGGACCTGCCATGTTCCGCCACGCCCGGTTCCACGTTTCCGTATCGTCTATCCTGCTGGCGCTATTTGCGGCCAGTCCGCTGTTCGGTCAGGCAAGCACTGGAAAGATCCAGGGTCGTGTGACGGACGCGGGGACGGGAGCTCCTATCGCGGGAGCGCAGGTCCTCGTCGACGGAACGACGCTGGGTAATCTGACCAATGATCAGGGATTCTACTTCATCAACGAAGTGCCGGCGGGTCTGCAGAGCGTGCGGGCTCAGTTCATCGGTTACCGGCCGTTCGTGATTG
>JAUVPT010000235.1 GCA_030598525.1 Gemmatimonadota bacterium | reverse complement strand
CATCTCTCCTTCCAGGAGAGCTCCACCAATTCAGGAGGCCCACAGCTTGGGGTCGTTGACGATCGATTGGCTCAGCTGCTTCCCGCTCACGATATCCGTGATCGAGATTCGACCTCCCGGCTTGAGGACACGGAACATCTCCTCCACCACTCGCCGCTTTCGGAACGACAGGTTGATGACCCCGTTCGAGATCACGACGTCCACCGAAGCATCGGGGAGGGGGATGTCCTCCATCCGGCCCTCGTGGCATTCCATGGCCGTCCCGGTGGACGCCGCGTGCGCCTGGGCCTTGAGGCACATCGTCGGATTGAGATCCACTCCGACCACACTGCCGGTCGAACCCACGCCCCACGAAGCGATGATCGAATCGAGGCCCGCGCCGCTCCCGAGATCCAGGACCGTTTCACCGGCCTTCAAGTCGGCTCGCTCATGGGGGTTCCCGACCCCGGCGAACGAGTTGACCGCACCATCCGGTGCCCGGTCCAGCAGGTCCGAATCGTATCCGAACAGCTCAGCCGCCGGCCGGCCGTGGTAGAAATGGAACTCGGCGGTCGGGTCGTCAGCGACTTCCTCGTACATCCGGATGATCTCGTCCTTGAGGACGGCCTCAAGGGAAGCCTGCGCGTCGGCGGCGTTGGACATCCGGTGCTCCTGTGTTATCCGTGTTCAATGGACGGCCTCGGTCTCCGATTCGACCGGCGCGTCTCCTACAAGGGTCGCTACAAACAGGGATGCGGAGGAAGGGGCCGCGACCGGACAAGAAAAGCAGGCCTCGCGGGATGCGCCCACGAGGCCTGCCTGGAGATTACGACTGTGGTACGGCTGATTGTCTACAGTCCGAAAGCCCACCCTGCCAGAGCGCCGAAGTACTGGGTATCTGACGCGCCCATGTAACGACCTTCGATGAACAGACCGAAATTGAAGGCCAGGCCCGCGCCGAACTGGTAACCGAACTGCGATTCGGACTCCGAGTCGAAACCGTCGCCCGAGAACTTGTGGACCAGCAAGCCGAGGCCACCGAACAGGTAGGGCTGGAGTCCATCGGGAGACCCGAACGTGTAGTCGGCGATCGCCATGATGCCGTACGGGGTCGTCTTCGTGTTCTCGAACAGCGAGACTTCTTCCTTGTGGTTGTTCTGTCCGTAGAAGACCTCACCACCGACCCCGAACCCGGAATCGCCGAGCCCGAAGATCGCGCCGCCCACGGCCATCCAGCCCGTGTCCGCGAGCTCACCGAAATCGCCCGTGGGAAATGACCCGCCACCGCCGATGTACAGGGTGGTCTGCGCCTGCGCGGGGATGGCGAAAGCCATAAGGGCAAACGCCGTGAGGAGAAACACTGACCGCTTCTTCATCATCCGACCTCCGTGAAAAGAAAAGGAACTGCCCATCCATACATGGATGAAACTCGGCGGGTTCCGAAGAACCCGGTTGTGCGGATGGGCGAGACGTTCCAGATCCTGGCACGGCTCGCTTTACGGCGGGACATGAGCCTAAGCTCATCAAAACCTTACATCAAATGACTTAACCTGACAAGGGGCCGGCTCCGGGCGCGCGAAAAGCACCCGCTAATCCGTGCAGGCCGGGTCCGTGAAGCGAATGGCGACGGTGTTGTACTGGACGCAGTTCGGTGTGCCGCAAATGCGGGCGTCGCCGGCTGGCCTGCCGGCCTCGGCCAAGATCGTTCCGATTACTCCGTCCGCGCCCATCTGGCGGGCCTTCTTGAGCGTCGCGTCAAGGTCCTCCGAGGCGATGAGGCCGACTTCTTCATAGGCACACGTCGGCAGATCGCTGGCGAACACCTTGACCTCGTGATCCGCCGGCAGCGGATCCAACTCGACCCTGACCTGCGTCTTCATGCTCGGACCGCAGGCGGTTGCAAACACCATGGCTGCAAGCAGCCAGACACGCTTCGACATCTGAACCTCCGTGCCTGCGTGAAATGGGCTTGGAGCCATCTTATAACACGGAGAACAGGGAAGCGAGTGGTCCCGGCGCTGGCTCGTTTCCGGGTTTCCTAGCATTATCAGGATAGCGGCCGGGGCCTCGGGGTCCCCGTCCGGGACGGGCCCCGCCGATCGCCTCTCAAGGAGGATATCGTGAAGCCGGATCGCGCCCGCGTCCTCTCAGAAGGGCTGATCACGGGCCTGCTGGGGTACGCCGTGATCGTTCTGTTCTACGGAATCCTCAACGTCGTTACCGGTCTGTCGTTCTTCTGCACCCCGGCTCGCCTCGGAGCCGGGCTCACGTCGTCTTCGGGAAGCACCGGTGCGGTCGGGGCCGTCCTGGCGTTCAACGGCTTGCACGTGGTCGCCTTCCTGGTCGTGGGCCTGCTGGCCGCCCAGCTCGTAATGCAGACCGAGCGATACCCGAGCTTCTTCGTGCTCGCTCTGTTCATCGGTGTCGCCGGGTTGTTCGCAGTCATGGCCGCGTTCCTGGCGTTCGCCGCGGAGAGCGGCGTCGAGATCCCGATAAGCTCGGTGTTCGCGGCGAATCTTCTGGCCGGGGTGGCCATGGGTGCATACCTGCTCAAGGCGCACCCCAGGCTGTGGGCAGAGATACGTGACCACCTGGATCCGGAAACGGAGCATCCGGCACCGCGCTGAGCGTACCGTCCCGGTGGGGAGACGCTCGAATGGGACTGAAGGATGGTACTCTCGCGCGAAAGTTGACGGAGTCCACATTTCCGGGCATGCTTATACTGATGACGTTCCCGCCGGAGCCCGCCTCCTGGTGGCTGCATCTCTTGACATGGAGGGAACCATGCCCGGACTCAGGCTCCTCGTACCGGTCCTGGTGCTGTTCGCGCTCCTGCCTGCGCACCGTGTCTTCGCGCAGGATCCCGACCCCGCCGATGGCCCCGTGTTCGTCGCTCGCGACGTGGAACCGACTATCACGAACGGTGGCGAACTCCAGCACGTTCTGCGCAGAGTCTATCCGTCGGGCTACCGCGACACCGGCCTCGACGTGACCGCGATCCTCTGGGTTTACGTGGCACGAGATGGCTCTGTCGGGGCCTTCAAGGTGCTTCAGTCAAGCGGCTACGACGTCTTTGACCGCGCGGCGGAGCAAGTGGTCGAGGCAATGGTCTTTGAGCCCGCCCTTCGCGACAGTGAACCTGTGGCGGTCTGGATGCACCAGGCCATCCATTTCAAGTCAGGCGAAAGCGGCCGGTTCCTGGAAGGGCCAGCTCTGGTGGCGGAGGATGTTGTGCGAGCGAGAGACTCCATTGCCAACCATCAGGAGGACGATAAGAACTAGCCAGGATCGACGCCCTTCCTACTTGTCCTACCTGTATGACCGGGGTGGGGATCGTCGTCGAGCCGCCCAGCGGCGAGACATTGAGCAGGCGCCAGCCTGCGAGTTACCCACGACCTACGGATTAAAAGTCAGGTTGAGGAGAAGGTCAGATACGACAATCTACCGTATTCATGCGGTGTTTCGAGCGTCCTCAGTCGTATCTGATGTGGGGTAGAACGATAGGAAACCGTACTTTCTTACCCCAAATCCTACCCCACATTCACTCCAACAGAACGGTGAGTGCACGTCGCCGCGCTCGAACCCGATTCAGACTTGATCGCCGACCTCGGCCAAGTGCTGCATTGGACCCAGGTTTGATGGCAGCCTCGGCGCTGACCTCGCCAGCGTGCGGGTGCACACCGACGCGACCACTTCGGAAGGCTGCACTGGGCTACACGCTCGGGCCTTCACCCTCAGGAAGGACATCTTCTTGTGCTTTGGCGAGTTGGCGAGTTTCAGATGCGCTCCCAGGAGACCCCCGTCGCCCCCCGAGGGGGTGGCCTCCCTGTAGACCATGAACCTATCCGCAGGGATTTCGTGGGAGGATTGAGGAATGGTCTGAGAGTATTG
>JAUVPT010000213.1 GCA_030598525.1 Gemmatimonadota bacterium | reverse complement strand
TGCTCCGAATGATACTCGGCCGCGGTTTGTCACTCGTAGGAATCGGCCTCCTCGCAGGCCTGGCGGTGGCTTATCCAGGCACACTTCTCGTCCGACAACTCCTCTTCGAGACGACCCCGATCGACCCGCTCTCCTACGCCGGCGCGGTCGGTTTCCTCGTCCTCGTCGCGGCAGGGGCGTGCCTGGTTCCGGCTCTGCGCGCCACGCGAACCGAGATCATGCAGGTGCTTCGGACTGAGTAGGCCGGGTCAGCCTGCCGCGGCCGGAGCCTTGTGCTCGAACGGCACGATCTTCCCGGCGAATGCCGAGGCCAGGACCGTGTACGGACTCGCCAGGTAGACCTGTCCGGGCCCGCTACGACCCGGGAAGTTCCTGTTGATGGAGCTTACGGTCACCGTGTCGGCGTCGAAGCTGACCCCGGGGCCGGCGTTGATGCAGGCGCCGCATCCGGGGGGAAGCACGTCGATCCCCGCCTCGACGAACAGGTCGTGGTATCCCTGCTCGAGCGCGAACTCCTCGACCTCCAGCGAGCCGTACTGCAGCCACGCCTGGATCGAGTCAGGCACCCGGCGCCCCTCGGACAGCGCCTGCCGAACGACCTCGGCTGCCATCTCGATGTCTTCCCACTTCCCACCCGTACAGGATCCCGCGTACACGATGTCTACGGCGACCTCGCCATCGAGCTCGTCGATCGCCACACCGTTCCCGGGATCGCCCGGTGTCGCCACCATCGGCCTGAGCTGCGAAGCGTCGATGGTCATCGTCCACTCGTACTCGGCGTCATCGTCGCTGTACATGCCAACTGCCTGGGCCTCGGCCTCGGCGCGCGGCATGCCGCGGTGCGATACGAGCCACTCGATCGTCGTCTCATCCGGCGCCACGATCCCCGTGAATCCACCTACCTCCGCGGCCATGTTCGTAAGCGTCGCGCGCTCGTCGATGCTCAGTGCCCGCACTGCCTCACCCGTGTACTCGAGGATCTTCCCGATCGCCTCACCCCCGCGGACGTAGGGATGCCTCAGCACTTCGATCATCATGTCCTTGGCCGTGACGTTGTCCGGCTTTCGTCCCGTGATCTCGATGCGGACCGAGGCGGGAACGCGCAGCCTCACGTCCCTTGTGGCCCAGGAGTTTACGAGCGCGGTCGTGCCGACTCCGAAAGCGACACACCCGAGGGCCCCGGAGTGCGGAGTGTGCGAGTCGCTGCCCACCACCACCTGGCCGGGGAGCGCGTAGTCACCGAGCACCTTCACGTGGCAGATGGCTTCGGAACCGATGCGGTCCGGAAGTTCACCGTGCAGACGAATTCCCTGTTTTGCCGCGAACTCACGCTGCCTGTCGTGCAGCCCGTGAGCCGCGTCGAGCAGCCCCATCGCCTTTTTTTCTTCGCTGATTACCTGGTCCAGAAATGCCAGGTGGTCGCGGAAGAAGTAGATACTGTCGGGTTCGTTGAGTTTCGCGTCCTCTCCCGCGAACGCTTCCCAGAACGTGGAGGCCATGGGCGTCACATACTCGTGACTGAACCGGATGTCCGTGCGCACGAAGCCAGCGTCACCGGGGGCCACGGCGTCGACGCCGACCGCTTCCGCGGCCAGGTCCGCCACCCAGTGGCGAGCCAGGATCTTCTCGGCCACCGTCATCGGGCGATCCGCGCCCCTGACGACGACCGGCACCTGGACCAACCCTTTCAAGCGGGCGACGGCGTAATCCAGTAGACCGCCGTATTCGATGATGTCCCTCTGGATTCGACCCGCCTCGCCGATGAACGCCTCGAGCGGGATCTCCTCTCCCCGTCGGATGCGATCGATCAGCGAGAAGTCTGTCGAGGTGAGGATCCCCAGATTCTCGCAGTTCTCCCTGTAGATGCGCTCTATGTTCTCGGCGATCACGACTCGAATGCCGGCGGCCCGCTCCGCGTACGGTGCAGCCTCGCGGCTCGATCCCTTGCCGCGCCGTTTGCCCGAAACTGCCGCCACGAAGCCACCACCGGCCACGTCGCCCTTTCCGACCGGATGCTCGCCCTGGCACAACAGACCGACGTACGGATACTGGCCGAGCATCTCATCGTAGTAGTAGCACACCCAGCCCGGAGTGATCTCGTCCGTGCTGATGTCGTTGCGCAGGGGGATGGACGGATCCCAGGCCAGGTCCTCGCCGGCCAACTGCCGCCGGATGAGTTCCGGGTCTTCTGTCAGGAAGAGGATCCTGCCCTGCAAGCGCACCGTCGCCGGTCGCTTGCTTACCTCGCGCGCCAGGAGTCTGTCGAGCATCTGCACCACCGCTGTTGGGAGTCCGTCCCGTTCGTCGCAGCGTTCCGCGCGGCAGCCTGGCCGTCGGCGCGCCGGGAATCGGGGGCCGTCAATCTATTCGGGCTGACCGGTCCGGGCGACCCCGCGAGCAGCGCGCGCTCCGAATCGCTCGAGCCGGCCCCTTCCATTATACTCATCGACCTCGTGACCCCGCCGATGAGGGCTCGAGCACCCGTACCAACTATACGAGGTTTCTTATGAGTTCCGTTCTCGTTCGCTTTACGCTCGTCGCCGTCGTCGCGGTCGCCGCGGGCTGCAACAAGGTCAGCCAGGACCAGTTCGACCAGTCGATGGCACAGATGCAGTCGCAGCTCGATGAGCAGAGCGGTGGCATCGAGGCCAACGCCGCGGGGATCAGCGCCCTGCAGGTCGAGCTGGATGCCCTGCAGGCCGAACTGGAGGAACTGGCTGACGAGTACCACGCGATGGTCGAGCGCTACCAGGACCACATCATGTTCGCCTCGCCGGTCAATTTCGAGTTTGACTCGTACGACGTACGCTCCGGAGACCAGGCGTTTCTCGAACGGTTCGCTCACGTCGTGGGCCACCACTACGCCAACTCCGTGGTCACGGTCCAGGGCTACACGGATGCGGCAGGCCCGGAGGAATACAACAAGCTCCTGTCGCAGAAGCGGGCCGAGAACGTCGCCGGCTATCTGGTGGAGCACGGCCTCGACGGCGGGAACGTTCGCGCCATCGGAATGGGCGAAGCCCACCAGGTGGCTCCAGGCGAGTGGGGCGAGGCCGAGGGTGGCCTTTTGAACCGGCGCGTCACCTTCGTGATCGAATCGGCCGGATAGTCAACGTGCACTGCGGGGCCGGGCCTCTCCCGCCCCGCGGTCGCCACGCCGGAGACCTGCCTTGAGCACGATCGGCTACGACGAATTCGAGAAAGTGGACATCAGGGTCGGCACGATCGTCGAGGCGGAAGAGTTCCCCAGGGCCCGCAAGCCCCTGTACCGCCTCCGAATCGACTTCGGCTCCGACGTGGGGATTCGACAATCTGCCGCTGGCCTTCCGGGACGATACCGCCTCGACGAGCTGGTCGGGCGGCAGGTGATCGCCGTCCTCAACCTGGGCGTGCGCAATATCGCCGGCTTCGAGTCCCAGTGCCTTACCCTGGGCCTCCCGGACGAGGACGGTGAGACGATCCTGCTCACTCCGACGTGTCTCGTGCCGGACGGCGGCCGGCTTTTCTGAGCGCGATGTCCTCCTCCGACGCTTCCTCCGCAGGTTTCGCCCCCGGTCCCGGCTACGAAGCTCTCACCTCTGGCGTGGCGGCCTGGGTCGACCCTGACCGAACACTCTTGCAGATCGAGGGGACACGGGCGGTCGCCGTGTTGAACGGCCTGTTGAGCACGGACGTCACAGCGCTCCAGCCGGGAGATGCGGCTTTGTCTTTCGTGCTGACGTCAAAGGGCCGGCCGGTGGCCCTGCCCGTAGTGCTCCGACTGGACGACTCGATTCTTCTGGACGTCAGCCGCGTCGCGCTTCCCGGTCTTCTCGATCACTTCGGCACGTATCTGCCGCCGCGCTTCGCGTCCGTGGTCCCGCTCGACGACGGCCGGCGGGTGAGCCTGATTGGACCTCGCTCCGCCGAGGTCGCGGCCGAACTCGACCTCCCCGGGAGCCTGTTCAGGGTCGAGCGAGGGCCCGAAGAGGGCGCAGGAGTGGACTTCTACCTGCCGGACGGCGGGTCGGACCAGGAGGCGATCGAGTCCGCGGCGCGGGCGGCCGGGGGAGAGGTAGCCGCCGCGGCCGACTACGAGACCTGGCGAATCGAGCGCGGTATCCCGCGATTCGGGCTGGATATCACGGCGGAGAATCT
>JAUVPT010000274.1 GCA_030598525.1 Gemmatimonadota bacterium | reverse complement strand
CTACCGTTCCTCGACGGGGGTGATCGCGTGAGACGAAGTGTCCTATCCGTTTTCTCGATGTTTTTCGTGACTACCGCCACGGCGCTGGCGCAGCAGGTACCTCTGGCGACTCCCATGCATGTCGAAGGCGTCACTTACGACCCTGCGGTGCCGAGACCGGACGAGGTACTGGGGTACGTCGTGGGTACCCGCCACACGGAGCCACACAGAGTCGTCGAGTATTTCTTCGCCATAGCACGTGCAAGCGATCGGGTCACCGTCGCCGAGCACGGGCAGACCCACGAAGGCCGGCGCCTCATCCATGCCGTCGTTACCTCTCCCGGGAATCACGATCGAATCCAATCCATCCGCGATGCTAACCGTCGTCTCTCCGACGATCCGGCAGGCGTAAGCCCCGCGGAGCTGGGGGCGATGCCCGCAATCGTGTTTCTCGGATACAGCGTTCACGGCAATGAAGCCAGCGGCACCGAGGCGGCGCTGCTCACCCTGTATCATCTCGCCGCCGGCTCGGGGCCCGCCGTGGACGCGATCCTGGACAGCCTCGTCGTGGTGATCGATCCGATGCTCAACCCTGACGGGCGAGATCGATTCGTAGACTGGGTGAATCGGAATCGGGGAGAAGTCCACACGACCGACTCGCAGGACAGGGAGCACCGGGAGCCGTGGCCGGGCGGTCGAACGAATCACTACTGGTTCGACCTCAACCGAGACTGGCTTCCGGCACGGCAACCCGAGAGCCGGGCCCGCCTGCGTTTGTTCCACGAGTGGCGCCCCCAGCTCATGACTGATTTTCACGAGATGGGGAGCGACGCGACATACTTCTTCCAACCGGGTGTACCGAGCCGCACCCACCCGAACACTCCCGAGCGGAATCAGGAGATCACGACGGAGATGGCGGCCTATCATGCCCGCGCGCTCGACCGGCTGGGGCAACTGTACTTCACAGAGGAGGTGTTCGATGACTTCTACTACGGCAAGGGAGCCAGTTATCCCGATGTAAACGGAGCGGTTGGCATCCTGTTCGAACAGGCGTCCTCCCGATCTCTCGAATCCGAGACCGAAAACGGTCCACTCTCGTACGCGATCACCGTCCGCAACCAGTTCGCCACGTCTCTCTCCACCCTGGCTGCCGCTCGAGACCTTCGGGTGGATCTTCTGGAACTGCAGAGGGACTTCTACGCTGACGCGGATCAATTCGCCGCCGACCGAGGCGTCGGCGCCTACGTCGTGGACCTTACCCGCGGGCGGCTGCGGGCGTTAGAGATGGCTCGACTCCTCCAGTTGCACCGGGTACGCGTGTATGAGATTGCCGGCCCAGTTGCCGCCGGAGGCAGGAAGCTCGGGCCGGGTGAAGCCCTCGTCGTGCCGGCCGACCAGCCGCAGGCGCGCCTGCTGGACGCAGCGCTGCGAAGTGAGACGAGCTTCCGGGATTCACTGTTCTATGATGTCTCCGCCTGGACGCTGCCTCACGCGTTCGACGTCGACGTCTACGAGATCGACGGAGGCGATCTCCCGATCGGCCAGCAACTCGCCCCAGCGCGCCTGCCCGCGCCGGGTTCGATTTTGCCGCATTCGGATGCCGTGGCGATTCTGGCGGTCTGGGACGGCCTTGCCTCGGCTCGATTCCTCGCCAGCATTCAGAAGCAGGGCCTGGCCGCCAGAATCATGACTCGCCCCTTCACGGCTGAGTCGCCCACGGAGCGGAAGCCCTTTCCCGCCGGGACAGTCGTAGTTCCGATCCGCCAGCAGGGGTTGGGGCCGGATTCGGTCTTCTATCTCGTGGGCAAGGCTGCGGGGCATTCAGGCACGCAGCTCTACATAACCATCTCCGGGCTCACGCCTGCGGGCCCCGACCTCGGGGGACGCAGCTCCAGGCTACTGAGCCCTCCCCGGGTGGCCCTGCTGACTGGACGTGGAACCAGTTCCACCCGTACGGGCGAGGTATGGAGCTTCCTTTCGGAATCCCTCGGGCTCGCCGTGTCCCTGCTCGATCTGGAGCGTCTGGATAGCTCGGATCTGGGGAGATACGACGTTCTGATCTTTGCAGGAGGAAGCACCTCCGACTCGACGCTGACCAGCCTGGACTCGTGGCTCCGATCCGGCGGACGCCTCGTAGCCCTGGGAAGCGCGGCCGACGACGTCGGGGCCGCGGGCCTCCTTGAGTTGACCGAGCGTTCGTTCGATCTCGATTCGCTGACCGCTGGTGCTTCGTGGAGTGAGCGCGGCGCCGCTCGCGGTGCACACTCCGTCGGGGGGGCGATTCTGAAAGTCGAGCTGGATGCCACACACCCGCTCGCATTCGGCATAGGGGAGACAGTGCCGACTTTTCGCACGAATGGAACCTTTTATGACGCCGGGTCGTCGACCGTCGCGGTTGGGCAATACGCTGAGGATCCGCTCCTCAGTGGTTATATGTCGGTGGCGCGCCTGGAATCGGCGGCCGGCAGCATAGCTCTCTCCGTTACGCGCAAAGGGAATGGAGCCGTCATCGTAGTGCTGGATGAGCCCGTCTTCCGGGGATTCTGGCAGGGAAGCTCGCGGCTGCTCGCTAACGCCGTATTCCTGGGAGGCAGCTTCTAGGAAACGGCGGGCTGCTATACCTCGCGCCCGGACACGGTTTCGGAAAATCCTCGAACGCGCAACGCATAGCCGAACGCACCCACGACGAGCGACGTCCCGAGTAGAACGGAGGGCAAGGGCCCCACGTCAGATCTGTCCGCCAACATCAGCGCCCCTGCCACGATCACGGTCACGAACACCAGAGCGACAGCAACGGTGTATCGCCGTCCAGGAGCTACGCGCGTTATCAGCGAAGAGAACACGTAACCGGATACCAGGGCCGCATACGCCCCGACCAGCAGACGGAGGAACCCCAGCGATCCACCGCTCGCAAGAGCCACGAGGAAGCCACAGAATTGATAGGCGAGCCAACCACCGACGGCGGTGACGAGCACAAGAAAGAGCCAACGTAGCAGCCGTGCCTGCTGTGCCTTCACGCTGTCCCTCCCGGGTGGTCGCCTGGAACGCCGAGGTAGCGAGCCTGCCGAACATCATGGCAGCGTACTGCCTAGAATCGGGTCTGGGCCCTCATTCCGTCAAGTTGCGCCTTCGATGCTCACGGACGGCACCCTCGTTGACGGCGATCATGCTTCTTGCGCCTCCCCCCCGGCTTCGCGACCTTGACTGTGGCGCTTTTCCGGCTATCTCAACGCGTTGTCAGGAGTCCCTTTCCGGTGAGCTACCCACCTCTCCGAGGCAAGCTGTGTGCGGTCGCCCCGGCGGTCATGGCCGCCCTGGTCTATGGCTGCGCGACGACAGCACCGGCACTACCGAATCTTGACGCAACACTATGGGTCCAGACGGCCGCTGAGTACGAGGCGGCGAGCCGGTCAGTATACGAAGCCGCCGCCCGCAGCCTCCCCGCAGCGCTCAATGACCCGACTCGCACGGCAGTTCTCG
>JAUVPT010000317.1 GCA_030598525.1 Gemmatimonadota bacterium | reverse complement strand
GAACCCGGTTTCGACCTGCGGGTGGGGGGCGGGTGCGACCTCCGAATCCTTGTGCCCGACGTGCCGCACCCGGACGGTGTTTACCGCCTTCGTCTCGCCGGGCCCGCCATGCACCTGTTCGACGGCCATTTCCCGGACGAGCGGCCGGGCCTCGTCAGCGGGAAGGAGCGCTCACCGTGACGTCTGGCGGGTCGTTGAAAGACTCCGGCTGCTCGCGCATGGCCCGAACCCACATCGCTGCAATGGCGATCAGCATGCCGCCCGCAGCGAATCCCATCCCCGGACCGAGAGCTCCGTAGGCCCACCCGGCGGTCACCGGCCCGATGACCCTTGCCAGGGCGCTGGCCGACTGGTTCACGCCGAGAACTTCGCCTTGCTCGTTCGCCATCGCCCGACGCGACACGAGGCTCTGGAGGGACGGGGCCATGAGTCCCCAACCGATCCCCACGAACAGCAGACTGATCATGGTCGCGACAATCGTCTGCACCAGCCCCATGAAGATCACTCCGGCCGCCAGCGACAGCCCTCCGAGGGCGGCCATCGCGCGTTCGCCGTAACGTTCGACCATCGGTCCGATCAGGGCGCCCTGCATCCCGGCCGACACCATGCCGACCAGCGCGAACATCCCTCCGGCATACACGGCGGTAAGGCCGAGCGGGTTCTCCAGGAATAGCGGGAAGATCGTGGTGAATCCGGCGAACCCCATCGTCCCGAGGAAGAACACCGTGATCGGATCCCGAAGTCTCTTCCGGCCAAGCACGCGAACCGCCGCGCGCGCCCGTCCGGTGACGGTCGAGAGCACACTGAATCCGTCACGCACGCGGTTCTCGGGTGAGAGTGACTCGGGAAGCCACACCCACGCCGCAACGGCCGCCGCAAGGCTGAGTCCGGCCGCGGCGAATCCCGGCAGGCTGTACCCCCACGTGCTGAGGCCGCCCCCGATCGCAGGGCCGAAGATGAAGCCGAGGCCGAACGCGGCTCCAATCAGACCCATGCCACGCGCTCGGCGCTCCGCCGTCGTGGAATCAGCAATGTAAGCCTGCGCTACAGGGATGGTGGCGCCCATGATGCCGGCGATCACCCTCGAGAACAGGAGTACCTCGAGGGACCTGGCCAACCCGAACACCACGTAGGACAGGGCCGAGCCGAAGAGTCCGATGAGCAACAACGATCGTCTTCCGTATCGATCCGAGAGAGCACCCCAGATCGGCGCGAACAGGAACTGCATCGCCGAGTACGACGCGATGATCAGTCCCACCTCGAACGGAGAGGCTCCTAACTCGGTCGCGTAGAACGGCAGGAGCGGAAGAACGATCCCGAACCCGACGAGATCGAGGAAGACGGTGAAGAAGATGATCCCCAAAGCCATGGGCCCGGCTTTCCTGGCCGTCATGATTCCTCGGGCCCAGGACTCGAATCATCCAGGCCAGCGATTGGTGGCACGTCGTCGCCCTGCTCTCGCATATACACGATGTGGGCCCGAATGGCAGCGTCGGCCGCCTTCTCAAGGCCCGGCGCCAGGTCACCGTACACGAGCTTCCGCACGGTCTCGACCGTGCGCGCACCTGCCTGCACTGCGTCAACCACCTGCCCGTGTCTCTCGATCCGGTGGTCCCGGTAGTCCCTCACGCGCGCCTCCCCATCGTCGACCGGTGGGCCGTGCCCCGGATAGAGGCAGCCCGGACGCAGGGACAGAATACGACTGAAGCTCGCGAGGCAAGCCCTCACCTCGCCGTCCGGGTGCAGAACTACACTGCTTCCCGCCCCCAGAACGAGATCTCCAGTGAACACGCACCGGCCTGGCTCCAGCAGATACGCCAGGTGGTCCGCCGAATGGCCGGGCGTCTCGAGTGCCCGCAAGCGGAGGGCTCCCCCATCCACCGGGATCGTGTCACCACCCGCCAGGGCACGGCCGGCGATGCCAAGCCGCGACAGCGTATCCACCGACGCGGCGACCGACGCCCCGAAACACTCCGCGGCTCCAACGGCGATGCCCGAGTGATCCGCGTGGGCATGTGTCAGGCAGATCGCTTCGACTGGACGGCCGTCCACCAGCTTCTCGAGTCGATCCAGCTGCCCCGGCATTGCGGGACCAGGATCCACGAGCACAACACGCTTGTCGCCCACCCGGTAGCAGCGTGTTCCGTCCAGCGTAAGAGGTCCGGGATTGGACGCAACGAACCAGGAGACAGGCTCGGCGACGCGGAGCGAATCACTCTGCCTCATCGTACTCCGGATCCCCGGGCAGCACGGGCCGGACCGAATCTCCCCGCACGACGAGGCGTGGCTCCACAGCCTCCGGCTGGCTGCCATGGCACGAGCTCAGCAAGGCCGCGATGTCGGTCTCTTCCGCCAGCTGCTGGAGGGTACTTCGCGTCGGAAACAGCATCGGGAGCTCGGCGGCGGCGAACGCCCGCACCGCTTCGGCCGGCGTGATCCACACATGCCCCACCAGCTCCTGCGTGAGCTCCGGGTCCGGAGGGGTCTCCGCATCGAGAATCGTGAGAAAGAAACGCGTATCATACCGGCGCGCGAAGCGGGCCGGAGTCACCCAGCGCGACAGGTAGGCGGCCCGAACGTTACGGAATGTGGCGCCAAGCTCCGCCGCGGCCTCCGCAAAGCCCAGTTCCCCGCGCAGCAGCGACCCCCGGACGCGGGCCGCCCGCTCCGCGTCCACTGGCCGATCGGCGATCAGAAACCCGGTCTCCTCGAACAACTCCCTGAGCGCCGCCACGGCCGCGGGGCCCTCGGGCTGTCGCAGGTCAGGCGGCAGCAGGCAGAGTGCCTCCGGTGATCCGTCGGCCTCATCGATCACACCGCCGGCGAAGACGTACGCTCCAGCCGCAAAACGGGCCGCGTCGGGGCGCTTGAGCAGG
>JAUVPT010000295.1 GCA_030598525.1 Gemmatimonadota bacterium | reverse complement strand
CTCCACCGAGACATCCACCAGGCCCGGAATGTCGGTTGCGACCGCCTCAATCTCACTGGCCGAAGCGCGGAGCTGGCGAAGGTCAGGCCCGAACAGCTTCACGGCAATCGCCGCCCGTGTGCCGGATAGCATGTGATCGATCCGGTGCCCGATGGGCTGTCCCACGGTAATCGACGTTCCCGCGATCCCAGTCAGGTCGGCGCGGACGCCTGCCAGCGCCTCGTCGAGGTCCGAGTCGCTGAGATCCAGCCGGGCGTCGATCTCTGAGGCGTTGACCCCTTGGGCATGTTCGTCCAGCTCGGCCCGGCCAGTCCGACGAGCCGTCGACACCACGGCGGGATGTCCCAGCAGTCGTTGCTCGACAAGCCGTCCGAGGTGGTCGGATTCCTCGAGCGAAGTCCCTGGGACGGTCACGGCCGAGATGGTGAGGGTCCCCTCCTGGAACTCCGGCAGGAAGCTCCTGCCGAGCGTCGGGACGAGAGCGAGAGCGATCACGAGAAGAGCTGCGGCGAAGGCGAGCAGCCGACCGGGCCGTGCGAGGACCCGGTCGAGCGTCCTCCCGTAGACTCCCTGGAGCGTGCGAACGAGCCAGCTCTCCTGCTGTTCCTCGCTAAAGGCCACGCCGGGCAGCAGGTAGTAACACATGGCTGGCGTTACTGTAACCGCCACCGCGAGAGAGGCGAGGATGCTCACGACATATGCCAGCCCGAGGGGCTGCAGCATCCTGCCTTCGACCCCTGAGAGGAAGAAGAGCGGCACGAACACAACCGTGATGATCAGCGTGGCGCTGAGGATCGGTGCCCGAATCTCGCGCGCGGCGTCGTAGATCACTTCGATCGGCGGACGCTCCTCACCGCGCGGTCGGGACGCGTTCTCCCTGAGTCGCCTGAACACGTTCTCCACGAAAATGATCGCGTCGTCTACCAGTGCCCCTACCGCGATGGCCATTCCGCCCAACGTCATCGTGTTGATGGTTCCTCCCATGGCGCGGAGAACCATCACCGCCAGCGCGAGCGAAAGCGGGATCGCTACCACGGAAATGGCTGTCGTGCGGGCGTTCCACAGGAAGAGAAAGAGAATCACGATCACCAGGATGGCCCCGTCCCGCAGAGCGTCGATGACGTTGTCCACCGCCAGCGTGATGAAGTCCGCCTGCCGGAACATGGCGCGGTCGATCGCTATGCCCTCGGGGAGCTGGGGAGCGATGAGGTCGAGCTCGGCATCAACTCTCTCCGTCAGCTCGAGCGTGTTTGCTCCGGGCTGCTTCTGGACGGCCAGCACCACCGCTGGTTTGGCATTAACGGACGCCGCACCGAAGCTGTACCGGGGTCCTATCCGAACATCGGCCACGTGCTCCAGCAGCACCGGGATTCCATCGTGGCTCGTGACCACCGTGCGCCCGATGTCCTCCACGTTTCGGGCACGACCGAGGCCGCGCACAAGGATTTCCTGTCCGCCGGAGCGATACACGCCGCCGGACGCGTTGCTGTTGGACTCAGCCGTCGCTTCCAGCACAGCGGATAGGTCCAGCCCATACTCCCGCAGGCGTTCAGGTCGCACCAGCACCTGGTATTGTCGTACCTCTCCCCCGATCGGGATCACCTGCGCTACTCCCGGCACGGCCAGCAGCCTGCGGCGCACGGTCCAGTCAGCCTCCGTGCGAGCCTCCATCAGGAGACTGTCGGGCGCCGTGATCCCGAGGAGCAGGATCTCGCCCATGATCGACGTGATCGGCGCGAGCACCGGTACGTCGGCCCCTTCGGGCAGCTGGCCAGCGGTGAGCTGGAGCTTCTCGTTCACGATCTGGCGGGCCCGGAAGATGTCCGTTCCCCAGTCGAAGTCGATCCAGACGATGCTGATTCCCTGGGCCGAGCTGGAGCGGACGCGTCGAACCCCCGCGGCTCCGTTTACGGCAGTTTCGAGCGGGAACGTGACGAGGGTCTCGACTTCCTCCGTCGCCATGCCGTGCGCCTCGGTAAGAACCGTGACCGTGGGGGCGGTCAGGTCGGGAAACACGTCCACGGGCATGTTCACAGCCGTGTAGCCGCCGGCCACCAGGACGAGAACTGTGGCCACGATGACGAGGAGGCGATTCTCCAGGGACCAGCGTATCAGACGGTCAAGCATGCCGGTCTCCTCAATGCGGGTGGCCATGGTCCGCCGGCGTGACCTCTCCGAGGGAGGCCAGGCGAACCTGGTAAGCGCCTTCGATCACTACTCGCTCGCCGGCTGCGAGTCCGTTGCGCACGATCGTCCATCGACCGTCGCTCGGACCTCGATCCAGGACGCGACGCATGAAGCTCTCTCCTCCCACCTCCACGTAGGCCACGTGCAGGCCGTCTTCCTCCCGGATCGCCGCATCAGGCACCGCGACGCCGGACTCGGGTTCGCCAAGGAACAGGCGTGCATCCGCCATCATGCCGACCTTGATCTCTCCCGCCGGGTTCTCAAACCGAAGGACCACGGGCAAGGTTCGGCTGGTCTCGTCGATCAGGCTGCCCACGGATATCAACCCGCTCGTAGCGTGTGAGCGCGCATCGCCCTCCACTGCGAAAGTCGCTCCCGTAGCTGAGCTCGCGGCAGTAGCGTACGCCGCCGGAACATGCAGGTTGAGCCACAGGGCCCGGCCGTCGAGCACGGTGAAGGACGGCTCCCCGGCCTCGACTCGCTGCCCCGGGGCGAGGAAACGCTCGACGACGACGCCTGCGATCGGGCTCCGGAGTCCGAACCTGAATGATCCGTCGTCCCCCTGCTCCTGCCGGGCACCGCTGACGCCGGCCAGGCGGGCCCTGGCGACTTCCAACTCGTACCTCGACTCGATGACCCGGCGTTCCGGGATCGCGCCCGCCGCAACGAGACGCTCGGCGCGCTCGACCTCCCTGTTCAATCGATCCGCGTCGGCGCGCAGGTTGGTATAGGAGGAGGCTCCCCCCGTCGGCTCCAGGAAAGCGAGCGTTTGTCCGGCGGAAACACGTTGACCGACGTTCGCCGATCCTTCTACAGCAACGATACCGGAAACCGGAGCCGAAACTCGCGCGATCCGATCCGGCGGGGCTTCGATCCGACCCGCCACGCTTATCGAGGGGCTGATTGCTCGCACCTCGGTAGCCGCCACGGCGAACGGGATCTCCCACTGCTGCTCCTTGAGGAACGAGATGGCGCCGGGCGCCGCGGCTCCGGCGTCCGCCTCGGGAAGAGCGGCCTCGCTCTCGAAAACGCGCACGCCGCCCACCGGTATCGGGAAGTCCGTGCCGCGAGCGCTGAGCTGAAGCGTGACCTCATAGCGTCCGGGGCCCTGT
>JAUVPT010000211.1 GCA_030598525.1 Gemmatimonadota bacterium | reverse complement strand
GCGCGGGCCGTGCCGATCTTCAAGCCGTCTCGCCTGTTCAAGAAAGAGGTCGAGGAGGCGCTGTAGGCTCGGCGGATTCGCAGGGCGGCCGCCCCCGGCAGGGACGGCCGCCGCACAGCCAGTCAGGAAAAGAAGGTCTTGATCCTGGCGAGGCCGTCGGCGAGTTCCTCGTCCGATACGGCGTAGTTCAATCTCAGGAATCCGGGCGTCCCGAACGGTTCGCCCGGGATAGTAGCCACTCCTTCCTGTACGAGGAGCTGCTCGGCCACGCTCATCGAATCCGATGTCTCAGTGAGCCGTACATACAGGTAGATCGCACCCGCAGGCACCCGCAGTTCCAGGCCGTCAACCCCCGACAGGGCTTCCACGGCCGTATCACGCCTGCGCCGCAGGATGTCGCGAAAGTCACGAACGATGTCGTCTCGTTGTGGTGAAGATAGAACGGCGGCCGCGGCATGCTGCGACGGGCCTGCGGCACCCGAGGTAGTCTGACTCTGCAGGGCGGACATCTTCTGAATTACCTCAACCGGTGCCACGGCATACCCGATTCTCCACCCCGGCATCGAGAAGGCCTTGGAAATACCGTCCAGGTGAAGTACACGCTCCGACTCGTGGGGCACGTCGAATATCGAAGGCGCCGACTCTCCCTCGTAGTACAGGCGGCGGTAGATCTCGTCCGAAATGATCCACACGTCGTTCGCGCCCGCCCAGGCCGCGATCTCAGCCATGAGGTCGCGGTCGTAGACGTCACCGCTCGGATTGCTCGGAGAATTCAGGAATAGGCCCCGTGTGCTCGGCGTTCTCAGCCGCTCCAGGGTGGAGACATCGAGTCGGAAGCCGTCTTCCCAGCTGGTCGGCACGACCACGGGCGTCGCTCCGGCGAGCTCCAGCGTCGCAAGATAGGTAGGCCAGTACGGAGAGGGGACGAGAACCTCATCTCCTTTCTCGAACAGGCAGAAACAGGCGTTGAACAGGGCCTGCTTGACCCCTGCCGATACCAGCACGTTCGACGGATCAACTCCTGCATGGGCAGTCGTCCGATTGACGTACGAGGCCACGGCATTCCGAAGACCCGGTATACCGGGTGTGGGAGGGTAGCCCGCTTTTCCCGAACGGACGTATTCCAGGCCGCCCTCAATCGCCACATCCGGCGTAAGGAAGGAGGGTTCGCCGGCTGAGAGGTTTATCACCGACTCCCCGGCGGCGCTCATCTTCTTGGCCCGAGCGCTGATAGCCAGAGTGGCCGATGGGACGAGGGAGGCGATGTTCTTTGAGAACCGCATGTTGAACTCCCAGGGTCCAGGTGATTGTTGGAGGTTCGAAACTGCACTAGTTTCGACACGTCGCGATGTCGGAGCAGCACGGACGCATCATCGCGATTGGGGATGTTATTCGAGGCGCTGCGACGGCGTCAAGATCGGCCTCTTGAGGGTGACTCATGATCACGGAAACCACTACACTACTGGCGCCCAAAGAGGTCCTGGACGGCGCCCGGCAGTTCTTTACTGCGGAGGACTCGTTGGCCGCGGCCAACGTCGTGGATGAGAGTGACCGGCACGTGACCGTAGCCACGGTCCGCAGCCGACTGGCGATCTCCGCCTGGGAGGACGAGGCCTTGGGAAAGACCAGGGTCCGGGTCAGCACTCTGCGCCGGCAGGATTCCGTTGGGAAGTTCCTGTCATGGTTGACCACCGCGGAGTCCTCGGAGTGACGGATCGATTCGAAGTGGCGGTGCGGCTGTTCGGGCAGCACCGGGAGTTTGCGGGTGACTCCGTGATTTCCGTCGAGTTGGCTGCGGGCGGAACCGTTGCCGACCTGAAGAAAGCTCTCGCAGCGCATCCTGCTCTCGGGGTCGCACTCGAAGGTGCGGCGATAGCCCTGAACCGGAGGTACCAACCGGACGAATCGCCTGTGCTGGACGGAGACGAAGTTGCGGTCATTCCCCCGGTGGCAGGCGGATGACGGTGCCCGAGTCGGCGAGAGCGTCAGACACTCCGGGCGGCGTGCTGGTTGCCGAAGTCACGGAGGACGAGCTGGACGGAGCCGATCTGCTGCACCGGATGGGTACGGTATCCGACGGGGCCTTGATCGTGTTCGAGGGACGGGTGAGGGACCATAGTTCGGGGCGCTCTGTCGTGTGCTTGCACTACGACGCGTATCGTGAAATGGCCGACGAAGTTCTGCGTGACATCGCCTCCGAAGCGCTTCGGCAATCCGGGGCTTCCGCGATTGGGGTTCGGCACCGAGTCGGCAGCCTCGAACCGCCCAGCGTCAGCCTGGTGGTGGGCGTGGCGGCGGCCCATCGCCGCCCGGCATACGAAGCGTCGGCCTACGTCATCGAGGAGCTGAAGCGTCGCCTCCCCCTTTGGAAGCGGGAAGAGTACGCCGACGGCTCCAGCCAATGGCTCGGCGGCCAGACGCCGCCCGTCGGCGGGGCGGGCCCGGATCAGGAAACCGACGGAGGGAGCGGATGACGGGGCAAGCGCAGGGTGGCTCGATGGAGGATCAGTTCGGTCGTCGAATCGACTACCTTCGAATCTCGGTCACCGACAAGTGCAACCTGCGGTGCACCTACTGCATGCCCGTTGAGGGGCTCGACTGGATTGACCGGGACGAGTTCCTTACATACGAAGAGATCGCGTCCGTCGTACGCCAGATGGCGGGGCAGGGTCTGCGCCGTATCCGTCTCACGGGAGGGGAGCCGCTGGTTCGAAGGGACCTCTCCGATCTGGTCCACATGCTCTCGGGAATACCGGAGATCGAAGACATCTCCGTTTCGACGAACGCCATACTCCTCCCGCAGTTTGGTCGTAAGTTGCGGGAAGCCGGCGCGAGTCGGGTCAACGTGAGTCTGGATACTCTCAGGAGAGACCGCTTCCGTGATGTAGCACGCCGCCCCGAACGTTTCTTCGACGCGACGATGGAGGGCATCGAGGTGGCGGAGCGTCTTGGCTTCTCTCCTCTGAAGATCAATACGGTGCTCATGCGTGGCGTGAACGACGATGAGATCGAAGACTTTGCGGACATCACTCGAGAAAGGCCGTGGCACGTCCGGTTCATCGAGCTGATGCCGACCGGGGACAATCTGCATCTGTCGAAGCGATTCCTGTCGGCCGACTCGGTCCTTCGACGCCTGGGGAGAATCGGAGACCTGCGTCCGGCCCCCGGGCCCCTCGGAAACGGCCCCGCCACCTATTTTCAGTTCGACGGAGCCCCCGGAACGGTCGGCGTCATTACACCCCTGTCTCATAATTACTGCGATCGATGCAACCGCATGCGGCTAACGGCCGACGGCAAGCTGAGGACCTGCTTGTTCGGGACGCACGAGGTGGATCTGAGGGCCCCGCTGCGCGCCACGGGGGACATCCTTCCGGCCGTGAGGATGGCCCTGGCGGGGAAGCCGGAGCGTCACCTCCTGCAACTTGGAACGGCACGTGGAAGCGGCGGGCTGAGGGCCCTCAGCCAGGTGGGCGGTTAGGCTGCAACGGCCGGTTGCGCTTGGACGTAGGCAGGGTAGGTTGGGACGTGGGAGAACTGGCGGCGCGCCCCCCGCGTTTGCGCTCCCGAAGACAAACCCCAATCCACACTTTCCACTCAAGGACGGTCACCGTGGACAAGATAACCGTAGTAGGAGCCGGGCACGTCGGCGCGACGGCGGCGCAGCGGATCGCTGAGCGAGAACTGGCGCGAGAGGTCGTGGTGGTCGACATCCTGGAGGGAGTGCCTCAGGGCAAGGCTCTCGACCAGTGGGAGTCGGCGCCTGTCGAGGGCTTCGATACGATGGTAACGGGTGCCCAGGACTACGAGCAGACCGCAGGCTCGGGTGTGTACGTGGTCACCGCCGGGTTGGCCCGTAAGCCGGGCATGAGTCGGGACGATCTGGTCCAGAAGAACACTGCCATCATCAGAAGCGTTTCGGAGGCGATAGCCAGATTCAGCCCGGATGCCATCATCGTCATGGTCACGAATCCGCTCGACGTCATGGCCTATGTATGCATTGCCAAAGGTATCGGGTAAACAGGCAACACATTATCAATATACTGCTAACGGTAAACATTGTTATGACACGGTATCGTTGGAAAAAGAATTTTTGACGGAGGTCGTGGAGGTGTACAAAGAATACCGATTAGTATTGGCCGCCGAGCATGGATTTTCAGTAAACAGTACACCAAAAGAGATGTTGG
>JAUVPT010000017.1 GCA_030598525.1 Gemmatimonadota bacterium | reverse complement strand
CCGATGAAGCCGTTCTCTGCGTTTGGCAGCTTCCTGTTCGGCGTGATTGCAGTCGCGCATCTGCTCCGCGTGATTTTCGGGTGGACTGTGGTGGTGAACGCCGCGGTGATCCCCATGTGGCCCAGCGTGGCGATCGTTGTCGGGCTCGGTTTCCTGTCCCTGGCGATTTGGCGAGAAGCGTTCGCGGCTGAGCCGCCGACGGCGCCGTGACCGACGCTTGCCGTCTCGTCATGGGCCTGGTCACCGGTTGCGTACTGGTCCGACTTCCGCTCCGGCAACAGGCGCCTGCACCGCCCGGAACGCCTCCATGGGGTCGATCCGGGTAGTCCGCCGCTGGACCAACCGCGTCAATCTTTGGAGAAAGGTCCAGACCACTCGTTCAGGTCGTCGAGGAAGTCCTCCACCGCCTTGCCTGTCTTCGTGAGGAAATCCCGGACGCCGAATTCGACCTCGTGGAACGGATCCCAATCCGGCTTCTCGCCTGCGGCGTCAGCTTCACCTTGCCCCTCACCTTCGCCGCCTGCCTCCGGGGCGGGCGACCGTCGGACGAGACGCACCCGCGTGTCGCTCAGGACGACCGCGTCGAACTCCGCGTCCTCGCTCTCGATGACGAGCTTCTTCCACTTGACCTTCGGATAGCGTAGAGCCGCGACCACTCGGCCCTTGTCGTCGGTCAGCGTGAGCTTCAGCGGTCCGCTGCTGATCTTCATCTCTGCCATGTCTCAGCTCCCAAACATCTCCAGTGCCGCGTCGATGACTTCTTCAACGACTTCGGTCTCGTTGGAGTTGGTAAGATAGATCACTATCGCGTTTCGGCCCGGGATCGCCATCCCGAGGGTGCCCGTCTCCCCGCGGTGTCCGAATGCGGGGAGTTCACCGTCCGCCTGTGGACGAGAGTATATCTCCCACTGCATGCCGTACCATCGGGCCCGGGTCGGCAGCGTGTCGGCCGCCACCGGGTCGGCCAGCGCTTGTTCGACCGTCGCGTCCTCCAGGAGCCGCCCGTCGGCGAACTTCCCCCGATCCATCCAGGACTGGAGAAAGCGGGCGTAGTCAAACGCGCTCCCGAACAGGTCTCCCGCAGGGCTGAACCACGGCGTTTCATGGGGCCGGGACGGGTTCCACCAGCGCTCCCACGACCCGCCCCAACTGCGGTACGAGGAAGGGACCCGATCCGCCCAGACCGCTTCGGGTGAGAACGCCGTGTGAGTGTCCGCCAGGCCCAGCGGAGCGAGGATGCGCCGCTCGAGGAATCGCTCGACCGGCATTCCGGTGACCGTAGCCACCACGGCGCCAAGGGCCTCGGAGTTGAGGTCAGAGTAGATGATACGCTCGCCTGGCTCGTAGGTCGGCCCCTGCTCGCCGGCCAGGTAGACCGCGTCCACCAGGGAGGGCTGGTCGGCGAATCCTGGGGGATCATCGCCCTGCACGAATCCGGATCGATGGGTGAGCAGGTGGCGCACCGTGATGTCGCCTGACGATCCGTTCTCGAACGAGTCCAGGTACCGGCTGACCGGCTCGTCCAGCCCGACGCGCCCCTCCTCCGCCAGCATCAGGGTCGCGGTCCCGGCCAGGGGCTTGGTCATCGAGGCGAGACGGAAGATCGAGTTCCGTTCCATGGGCACGAGGCCCTCTCGGTCGGCCCACCCCATCGCCTGGTGAAGCACGATCTGCCCGTCGACGATCACGAGGATCTCTGCTCCCACGAGGTGGCGCGCGACCATTCGGGAGTACAGGCGTTCCTTGAACAGCCAGACGGCGTCCGAGGAGACGCCTACGTCCTCCGCGGTCTCGGCATACGGGAACGGGGCGCCCTCCAGAGGAGTCCTCGCGGTCCTCGGAGACCCCGGGCGCGACGGATCATCCGCCCCGCAGCCGGAAACGAGTGCCGCCAGGCCGACGGCGACGACCAGCGCCCGGACCATCTCCACGCCCGGCAGCCTCATTCCGCCCTCACTCGAGGCCGACCAGCGTAGGTATCCGCTTCATGGCCTCGGTCCACACGATGCGCGCTCCGCGTGATTGCGTGAAGTAAAGGACCATGGCTTCGACTCCGGGGAAGGCGATCGCGAAGGTGCCGTCCGATCCGCTGTGTCCGAACCGAGGGAGACCCGTGTCTCCCACCGGTCCGGAGAAGCGCTCCCAGTGCATTCCGTAGCCGGGGGGGTACCCCTGGGCCAGCGCCTCACGGACCGTAGCCTCTTCCAGGAGGCGTCCCCCTTCGAATTCACCCAGGTCCATCCACACGGAGAGCCAGCGCGCGTAGTCGAACGTCGTGCTGTACAGCCCTCCGCTGGCCCTGAACCACGGGGTTTGCTGGGGCATCGTGTTGTCCCAGTAGCGTTCCAGTGGTCCGTCCGTGCGCGTGCCGTAGGTGCTGTTCATCCGAGGCGCCCAGGCGCTGTCCGGGGCGAAGTAGGCGTGGGTATCCCGCAGCCCGAGCGGCTCGAGAATGCGTGTGCGGATGAACTCCTCGGCCGGAGCGCCCGTCACCTCCGCGACGATCGCTCCGAGCGTGGCCGAGTTGTGGTCTGAATAGCGGTAGGATTCCCCGGGCGGGTTCGGAGGGCCCATTTCGCCAACCAGGTCCACGGCCGAGCGAAGATCCGGTTGGGCCCAATAGCCCTCCGGGAACCGGGTCTGCTCGAAACCCGCCCCGTGAGTGATGAGCTCGCGGATCGTGATCGTGCCCGACCGCTCGTTGTCGAACGAGGGGAGGTACCCGGCGACAGGGTCGTCGAGGTCCAGCTGATCCTCTTCGGCGAGGATCAGGATGGCCGCTCCGGTAAAGGGCTTCGTCATGGAGCGCAGCCGGTAGATCGAGTTGCGTTCCAGCGGCACCCGGCGATCTCGGTCGCTCCACCCGACCGCTTGGTGCCAGACAATGCGCCGGTTCTCGATCACCAGGAGCTCCCCGCCGACGATGCGCCCCTGCTCGCCCCACCACGCGACGTCGTTCATAAACGCTTCGAGAACGAATGGGTCGAGACCCTCGTCCTCGGGCGTGGAGCAGGGGAATGGCGACGACGGGAGGCACTCGTTTCTCGCCAGTGCATTCGATTGCGCGAAGGCGCTGGAGCCAATCAGGAGACTCGAGGCGACGGCCAGCGAAAGAACCCGTCGAATCTGTAATCCCATTCCTGCTTCCTCCGGTACGATTAGCCTGCCCATGTTCAGAATACTCCACAGGCGGCTCGGTGTCTCCGCTGTCGTCCTCGTTGGAGCAGGGGGCTTGCAGGGATCCTCTGCTGCAATTCCCACATGCCCACTTTTCTCATAGGGTGTTTGAGGAAGGGGGTGCAGCGTCCTCTGGCCGCGTCCGTCGGACGCATGGAGAAAAGAGAAGGCGCAGGATGCGGACCGAAATCGTGGAGCGACCGTCACTCCTTGGATCGGACGAGCTACATGCGGCCGACTACGGGCGATTGCAGCCTGAAGCCGTGAACTCGCGGTCCACGTCACGCACCGCCTCGTACAGCGCTTCGTCCCACCGAACCAGGCTGTCAGGAAGGCGATCCTGGTAGGTCCGGCCGCGAGCGATGCTGTAGCGAGTCCAGGCCTCTTCCACCTCGGCGTAGCTCTGCCTCAGCTGAGAGCAGGGCAGCTTCCGCTCGGCATACATTCCGGCCACCGCGCGATACCGGCCCACCGTAGCCTCCAGACTCCGGGCCTGCAGCGAGATCGGCTCGCTTGCCGAGACGGGCCGCTCGGCGGCGGTGACCGCCGAGATCCGCGATGTCGGCCCGCTAGCCGGCGCGGCCGGAATGGAGACTCCTTCGAGGGCCTCGGCTATCGCCGGCCGCGCGTCGGAGATGGGTTCGGCGAGTGGACGGGCTGCGATCACGATGGATGCGACGGCGAGGAGGATTACGATCGAGTCCACCGCGGTGTTGAGGAAAAACGAGTCGCGCCATGAAGATCTACCCGGTGAGCGATGCGTTTGGGCTCGCGACGCCCGACCACGCCGCCTCAACCAGCGCCGGAACCGGGAAGGAGACGAAGGACCCGATCGGCCGGAGCGGTCCAGGGGAGGAAGCCCCTGATCCAGCTCGGCAAGGAGTTCGCGCAGGGCCTCGTCCGACCCGGACGCGAGGACTTGAGCAGCCAGGCGCTCAGCGTCGGTCCAGTTGTCGTTCATGACGTCCCCCTCGAGTCCGCGCCCAGCCGCGACCCGGTCGGTCGGGGGGGAGTGAACCCTGCCTCAATATACATGATTCGTCTCCAACCGGACTGACGCCAGACGTGTCCAACGGATGAGCGGGTGAATGGCGAGTGAACGACTGAGAGCCCGCTGGCGTTTATCCACGTGCGTGACGCTGGCGAGACGGGAGGCGCCGAGATTGATGGTGGCGAACCCTTCGTGGCCGCGGCGGCGTATAGTATCATGGTGAGTGCTCGGGTCCGGTTGCGTGCATTTTCGGCGCATCCCGGGGTGAGGGGCCGCGTTCTCGCGGCCACGGGCGAGAGGAGCCTGCGATGTCGGACGAGGTGCTGCACTCTGTTCTGAAGGGCCTGCCGGAAGAAGAGACCCTGACGGCCAACCAGCGGTTCAAGAGATCCTACCGCACGGTCGGTGCGCTGGCCGTCTTCGCCTCCGTGGCGGTTCATTTTGCGGCCTTCCAGTTCTTCCCGAACATCCAGGCGGCTGACTTAGGCGTCGTTCACGATGAACTGGCCGCGATCGATCTGCCGCCGGAGGTCCGGATTCCTCCGCCCCCTGAGGCGATCGTCCGGCCGGCACGCCCGAGGGTCTCCGAGAGCATCCTCGACGAGGACATCACGATTGCAGCCACGACGTTCGATGAGAACCCGGCGTCCGAGCTCGCTCCGCCGCCCCCTGACGTGGAGGTCGATCCGAGCGAGCAGCCTGTATACGTGGATCGAGACACCGAACCGCGGCTTCTGAATGGACCGGAGATGATCCGTCTCATGGACCGGCTCTACCCGGCCATCCTCAAGGAGGCGGGCGTCGGTGGCGACGTCCTGATGTGGGTGTGGGTGGACGAACAAGGAAACCCGGGCAATGCCCGGATCAACCGATCGAGCGGCCGCATTCAGCTGGATGAAGTAGCTCTCGCGATCGCGGCCCAGATGCGATTCGAGCCGGCCATGCTGCGCGACAAGGCGATCGGCGTATGGGTCGCTCAGCCGATCACCTTCTCGGTAGGGCGCAACTAGCTAGGACGTCGCGGGCACACTCACGATCGCCACGATCGTCTGACCGGCCTGGGGGAGGAGCCCTCCGCCTACGGTGACGACCGTCAACTTCCCGCCGTCCACCACGAACAGCGGTATGGCGTCCGGATACTCCTGAAGGAACTCGGGGTAGCCGAATGCCTCGGTGAGCTTCGTGGTCTTGACGTCCGCTCCGGCGTCGAACCGGGCCATCATCTTCCAGTACCCGGCGTCCGCCTGGAACAGGAACCGTCCCCTCAAATGCCTGCCGACCAGAGTCTTGTCGGTAGCGGTCTGCAGGTCTTCCGGCGGCAACTGGAACACCGAGTCCGCCCCCATGACCTCGCTGAAATTGAGACCGGTCAGGGAGTTGACTTCGTCGTTTGCCGTGAGCGCGAGGAGGCTCCCGATCCCGGCCAGATCGATGTGGTCGAGCGCTCCCTCGGTCAACGAGCTTCCGAAGTAGGTGGGGAGGCCGGCCAGGCGAGCCTGCATGATGTTGCGACGGTTGGTGTCGGCGAGTCGCACCTGGAAGCCTAGGTCCTGCAGCTCTCGGGCGATTTCGCGCGCCCACGGGTGAGCGCCGACGAACAACACACCTTGCGGGGCGGGTTGGGCGACGCCGAGTCGTCGGGCCAGGGGAGCGGCCGTGAATCCATACACGAGCACGGTGGCGATGATCACCAGGAACGTGACCGAAGCGAGTTGGCCGGCGCCCGGGTATCCGTGCTGGGTGAGCACGAGCGCGAACAGGGATGACACGGCGGCCGCCACGATCCCGCGCGGAGCTACCCACCCGAGCACTACCCGCTCGCGCCAGCTGAAATCCGAACCGAGCGTCGACAGACCAACCGCTACGGGCCGGACGACGAAGATCAGGACCCCGACGAACGCGACCTCCGGCATCCCCACCGCTCGCAGATCCGCCATGTCCAGCCGCGCGGCCAGGATGATGAACAGGGAAGAGATGAGCAGAACGCGCAGGTTCTCCTTGAACTCGACGATGTGGCGCACGTTCACCGACTTCTGATTGGCCATCACCATGCCCATCAGCGTGACCGTGAGAAGGCCGGACTCGGGCTGCAACGTGTTCGAGACGGCGAAGGCTGCGACGACGAGCGTCAGCGAGAGGGGGCTCTGGAGAAACTCGGGCACCCAGCGGCGATCCAGTACCGAGATCATCAGGCCCGCTCCGGCGGCCGCGAGCACCACACCGATCACGATCGTCTTGATGAGCCCCATCGTGCCCACGGTCCAGGCGACCTCGAAACCGCCCTCCAGCAGGATCTCGAAGACGAGCACGGCCAGCACCGCTCCCACCGGGTCGATGAGAATGCCCTCCCATTTGAGGGTGTTGCCCACCTGGGGGCTCGGTCGCATCTGGCGGAGCAGTGGCACGATCACGGTGGGGCCGGTGACCACCAGGATCGCGCCGAGAAGCAGGGCCGGCTCGAGGCCCATTCCGAGTACGTAATGGGCGGCGACGGTGGCCAGGGCCCAGGTGACCATCGCGCCCAGCGTAACCAGGCTGGTCACCACTCGTCCGACCTGCCTGAGCTCCTGGAGTCGGAGGCTCGTCCCTCCCTCGAACAGGATGATGGCGACGGATACCGAGACCACGGGGAAGAGAAGATCCCCGAACACGGCGTCCGGATTCAAGAGTCCGGTGAACGGGCCCGCCACCAGACCGAACAGGAGCAACACCAGGATGGAGGGCAGGCCGACGCGCCAGGCGATCCACTCGGCGGCGATGCCGAGAGTGATGATGCTGGCGATGGCGATGAGGAGGTACTGGCTCACCAGGAGCTCTCCGCTTCAACTGGGCCGGTGCGGCGGGCGAACGCCGTACCGTACCTCCCTTCGGCTCGCTCCGTCAACGCACGAGTGCCTGGCCGAGCGGTGTTCGACTACTGCTCCACCTCTACTCCTCGCCAGAATGCCACGCGGTCCTTGATGTGTGATGCTGCCTTGCTGGGTTCGGGGTAGGTCCACGCCGCATCTCGATTGACCTCGCCATCGACGACCACGTCGTAGTAGGACGCCACTCCCTTCCAGGGGCAGCGGGTATGCGTGTCACTCTCCCGGAGGTGCTCCCGCGACACCGCCTCCGGTGGGAAATAGACGTTGCCCTCGACCATTTCGAAGGTGTCGGACTCAGCGATCACAGTGCCTTTCCAGGAGGCTCGCGCCACGATGTCTCTCCCGTCCGCGTTGGCGTCTCAAGACGGGTGTCCTGCCGAGCTGGCAAGCTCCCGTTCCATGTCCGTTGGTTAACGCGCGGGGCCCCGTCCCCGTTCCCCTGTCCCAAAAGTGGGAAAGTGGGAATTCCATAGAGGATTCGTACAGGTCAGTGGAAAGCGCGTGCAGGCATTGACTTATCAAGAGATGATTTTAATATGAGTAGTGACAATAACATGAGGATCAGTCATGAGAGAGACTCTCGGCGTACACGAGTTCGCGCGTTTGAGCGGCCGGCACTTCAACACCGTCTACAACTGGATTCGGGCCGGTGGAGTGTCTGCTCGCAAGCAGGATGGAGAGTGGCGGATTCCCACTTCGGAGCTCGATAGAGTCCGGAGTCGCAAGGGCCAGGCGAAGGGCGAGTCCGAAGAACTGCTCGACTGGTGGTCGCGCGACTTCGAGCACACCATGCAGCGGCTCATCCGCCTCTCGACGTGGATGGATCGTCTCGGCAAACAGACGCTGTCACGGCACGGATCCAGCCGGACTCACGTGATGGCGGAGTCGCGCTCGGAGGAGCTCACGGACATGGTGACGGAACTGCGAGACGTTGCGGCCGCCATCGAGACCGCGGAGCGAATCCGTCCCCGGCTGTTGGAGCTGCAGCACCGAACCTGAGACCGAGCAGCGGGATCAATCTCCGCTGGCACCGTGGGCTCCGGCCCACGCCTCCCAGACCCTCGTGACCGGGGGGACGTACCCGCCGCGGCTACGGTCCTCGGCCCAATCGATCACATCCGGCCGGGCCGCGAACCCGGTGGCCATGCGCCCGGGGTCCGGCGTGATGTGGACCCGACCCAGGTCGAGCCGATCGGCATCCCAGCAGGACCGGACCGTGGGATCCCCTTCCGTCAAACCGTCGGTGTGGTGGACGCAGGCGTAGTGGAGTAGATCGAACCGTCGGTCGTCCAGGAAATAGACGTTGCCACGCAGGGCCGCAGCCAGGTCGGCCCCGCGTCTCCCGTGCCCGCGGTCCCATCCCTCGTTGAGGCGACACGCGTCGTGGAGTACGGCGAACAGGGCGATGACGACCGGTTCGCCGTCGGTATGCTCCGCGATCCGCAGGCCGTTCTCGAGCACGCGCGCCCAATGCGGAAGCCCGTGCGTACCCCGCCAGGGCAGGGAGTACTGGCCGACGATGGCCTTCAGCAGGCCGGGTGTGAGAACGCCGTCCGGGTTCTTCTCGAACTCGATCATCACGGTGCCGGGGGATGGGGTCCAGGTGCCCGTCCAAGACTGTCTTCAGAACACATATCGGAAATGGGGCGGCGCATGGCAACCGCTACGGCCGCGTGGCGTGGATGGAATAGGAGCCCTGGCCGGCGCGTCTAAGGTGCAGTCGCGGGGACAAGGAGGTCCTCCCGACATGGCTACGACCGGAGCGTCCGGTCGCGTGCACCACGCGGAGGTGAAGAATGCGTTTACGCAAGGGAAATACGGGTTGGAGCCGTGGCCAGCGCGCCATCGCTGCCGGTCTGATCATCGTGCTCGCGGGGTTCGCGGGCGCTTGCAACGGCTCGCCGACGGATACGCTGAACCAGGATAGCAGCGCTGAACTGAGTGAGGCCGACTTCTCGGTGGTCCTCGGGGATCTCACCGAGGGTCTCGGACTGAGGTACGAACTGGACGCGGCCGTCCAGGAAGTAATGGACAAGTACCGGGGACAGGGCCGGGAGCTTGGAGCGCTGTGGTCTGCCGCGGCGGACCTCCAGGGAGTCCTGACATCGGATCAGATCGCAGTCATCGACGCGCGTCGGGATGAGCTGCGCGCAGAAGCGAACGCCCGGCGTGGCGAGATGAGAGGCCGACGGGGCGAGATGAAAGGCCACCGCGGTGGGGAAGGCTTCGGCGGACGGGACGGCGACGGCCCGCGCGGGCCGGGAGACCTCCTCGATCTATCCGACGAGCAGCTCGCGCAGCTGAAGGCGATCCGGGAATCCCACGCACCGGAGATGGAGGAGATTCGCGAGGCTCTCCGTGACGGCAGCCTCACGCGTGACGAGGCCAGGGATCGCATGGCTGTCATCCAGGATGCCATGCACGGGGCGTTGCAGGGTATCCTCACGGACGATCAGCTGGCCCTCCTCGAGGAGCACAGGGCGGAGGCCGAGGCCAAGCGCGGCGAGGTCGGAGCGAGGCGCGAGGGAATGAGGGCCCGGTGGGAGCAGAGGAGCCAGGCGGCGCACGCCGCCATGATCGCTGCTCTCGATCTGACGCTGGAGCAGGTTGCCGCGATCGACGCTCTCAGGGTGAGATCCGAGGGCGAGGGGCGGCCGTCAGCGGAGGAGATGGAGGCACGGCGCGACGAGCACCACCAGGCCCTGCTCGATATCCTCGACGACGACCAGGAGGAGATCTGGATCCTGCACGGATCGCTGTCGGGGCTGTTCGCCCGGCACCAGGCCCGGAGCCGGTCCGGTGACGGGGTCGGCGGTGAGGGCCGTCGAGGACGTCGCGGATCTGGTGGCGTGTAGCGTTCGGGTCCAGGCAGGCGGATGAACGAAGCGGGCGGAGGTCGAGAGACCCCGCCCGCTTTGCCATCGCTGTGAATTGCGGGCGTCCCGCCGGGATTAACGCGCCTCCGCCGCGTCGAGCCGGTCGATCAGGGCAGTAACGGCCGCTGCCGTCGTCTGGTAGGCCCGCTCCTCTCCCGCGTTGGTGACCGCGAGGACTCCGAAATCGCGCTGGGGCGCGAGCCAGACGTTGGCGTACCACAGCTGGTTGCTTCCCTCGTGGTGCAGGGCGACTCCGTTGGCCCAAACCCTGACTCCCAACAACCATCCCAGCGCGGACGCTGTACCCGGTGTCTGCTGGTGAAGCCTCCCGAACGTCTCGGCGCTCACCAGTCCGTCGACTCCGCGCGCCCCGGCGATGTGCGCTGCTGCATACCTGGCGAAGTCGGCCATGGACAGGTGGACGGTACCGGCCGGGCCGATGACCTCAGGGTTGTCCGCATTGGGGCCGGGTTCGATCGGCGAATAGCTGCCCGTCTCGAGGGCGTGTCCCCAGGGCTGGAGGAAGCTGCCCGGACGTCCCGGTGCCCCGAAGCTGGCGGTGAACATTCCCAGGGGTTGGAACACGTGGGACACGATCAGGTCCTCCCACTGCCCGTCCATCACCTGCTCGATCATGGCACCCGCCACGATGTATCCGCCGTTGCTGTTCAGGTACTCGCCCCGCGGCCCCCCCGCCTGGGTCTGCATCAGTTCCGTGGACAGAGCCAGGCGTTGATCGGGAAGCGGGTCGGAGTGTGGCAGCTGGTTCCACCAGGTGGTGCCCGTGAGGTCGTCCGTCAATCCCGAAGTGTGCGACAGCAGTTCCTCGAGCCGGACGTCCTGGAACTCTACCCGAATGATCTGAGCGATCTCCGGCAGCGCCTGCTCCACCGTGGTCGTCCAGTCGAGGTGGCCGTCTTCCACCAGCACGGCAGCCAGGGTGGCGGTCATTGACTTGGTAAGGGATCCGACATGCCACAGGTCCTGAGTGGTTACCCGCTCTGACGAGGACAGCGACCGGCGCCCGACGGCGGCGGTCTCCAACACCTGCCCCTGGAAAATCAGGATCGCTCCGAGTGCCGGTACATCCCACGCGGCACGGATCGGCTCCAGCACATCCGCGAGAGTTCCGTCGCCTGCCACTCCGACGTCATCAGGAAGCTCGGGAGCATCATAGGGGTCCTCCGAGCCGCAGGCGGCCAGCAACAGGAACAGGGGTATGCAAAGCGCTCTGAGCATGGTGCTTCCAATTCTGCCACGAGTGGGTCGTGCGCCAGGTGGGCAGACCGGGCAGGGTCGCCGCACGTCCCGTGAACCCTCGAACCCCCACCGGGTTCCTCTCTGGCGCCTCCAGCAGGCTTCTCACCAGCTCCCACTGGAGCGGCCCCTGCGCGCAGGATAGCTTCCCAGGACAACCCTATGCGCCGGACCGACCGGGAGGATCATCATGCGCCCGTGGATTCGATGGACGACGAGACTCGCCGGCCTGCTGATCACGGCGATCGGTATCGTGGCTACGTGGAGGGTCCTGGCGCCGGGATCCGAGCTGACTGACGTGACGATCGATGGTTGGATGTTCGAGGGGCCCGCCCTCGTCACCTTCGGCCTGCTGCTGATGTGGACGGCGGGAGGAAACGCTCAGGGGGAGTCCTCGCTGGATGGCCGCGGACCGGGGCTCCTGATGCAGATAGGACTCGGATTCCTGGCTCTGCCTGCCGCGATGTGGGCCTGGCATGCCACTTCTGGAACGATGGCCTCGTCTTACGCCTGGAGCTTCTCGGCTTTCGCCCTCGGCGTGCCCGGACTGGCGCTCTTCTTCACAGGACTCGCGCTCTGGCTATGGCGCTGGCTGAGAGGTCGGTGAGGGGGTGCCGAACAGGGTGAAGTTCGGGCGGAAGAGGTTGGACAGGGGCGGACCGGAGGGGAAGGCCCTACGGTAGAATCCGAACCAGCGGTACCGTGACGTCCGGCAGCGGATCCCCTTTCAGCAGTTCCCCGTACACGTAGCCGATCGCCGACTGCTCGGTCCGATCCGAGGCGGTTAGCGGGAATACGGCATACCAGCCAGCTCCTGCGAAGTCTACTCGCACGCTGTCACCCGGCTCGAGGCGTCCAACCACCTGGCTTTCGGTGCTGCGGGCGGAGCGTATGCGTGACGTGACGTGTACCCAGCGGAGCTCTCCCCAGTTGGCCTGAGCAACCTGTTCGACCAGCCCCAGGCTCTCACGCAGCGCAGGGAATCCCAGCGGTCCCCCCATCCCGAGCACGGTGGTGGTGAGCGCGGCGATCATGAATACGCCCAAAAATATGCGTACCTCAGCGAATTTATTGCCGGATGCGGCACGAACTCTCGCAACATGCACAGGATCGCCATCGACCCCCGCAGGACGTGCCTGAAAGTCGCAAGTCTCGCAATACCGGCGATCTGGCGCTGCTGGGCGCCCGCAGATTGGGCATGCCGCCGTACTCAAACCCGATAGCCTCCGCTTGGGTTGGCTTTGTGACCACCCGTTACTTTGCATTTCCCGTGCCCGGCAGGGGGTCGCGGATGGAACCATGCGAGGGCACGCGGAATACACCGTCTGGAGGCCTGGTCTCACTCTTAGGCTGTACCTGCTTTCGAAGGAGGAAGTTTGAGCTTGATGTGGAAAGCTACGCCCCGGCAGTGGCTCCTGGCGGCCGTGTTCCTTGTAGCTGCCGGGCCGGCTGCTGCCACCGGGCAGGAAGCGAACGAGAGCGTGGCTCCGTCCTCTGGCCTCGGCGGCGATTGGGCTCTGAATCGGGCGCTGAGCGACGATCCGGATGACCAGCTACGGAGGGTCAGGGGTGCGGCTCCACCTCCACGGCGCATGGGTGGCGGCAGACCCTCGGACAGCTCGTCGCTGGACGCGGTGCGGCGCGCGATCGAGGGGTTCGGGATCAACCAGACCGACTCGACGGTAACGATCGCTTACCCCGACCGGGAGCTTGTTCTGTTCACAGATGGACGGAAGCAGAAGATACAGATCTCCGACGACCGCGAAGCGGAGTACCGGGCATGGTGGGACGCGGGTCAGTTGTTCATCGAGCGAAAGCTCGACGGCGGTGTCACGGCGACGGAGCAGTACTCACTCCAGGGCGGGACCGGACGTCTTCACGTGCTCACCCGGCTGGAAGGCGACCCTCTGCCCCGGACGATCAGCTTCATGCGCGTATACGACCCTTCGGAGCCCGACTCCGAACGCTGATCAACCCGGAGACAACGCCTCGGCCGGATGGATCCGGCTCACGCGGCGCGCCGGGATGTAGGTGGCCAGAATGCCGACCAGGGCCAGTGCCAGGACCACGCCTCCGAAGATCACGGGGTCCCGAGCATCCACTTCGTAAAGAATGATCTGCAAGGGCCGCGTAGCAATTGCGGCCAGTCCTATCCCGATCGTGATTCCGATCGCGAGCTGCTTGAGGCCGCGGCGCATGGCCAGGCGGATCAGCCTTCCATCGTAGGCCCCGAGGGCCATCCGTATGCCCATCTCGCGGGTGCGCTGGCTGACCGTGAACGACATGACGCCGTACAGACCGACCGCGGCCAGGAACAGCGCCACGAAACCGAACGCCATGAACAGGGTGCCGAACGTCGTATAGAACCAGGTCGCATCGTCGATGACCTGCTGCATCGGCAGGGCCTCGTAGATCGGCAGGTTCGCGTCCATGGTCGAGACCGTCTCCCGCACCCGGGATGCCAGACCCGACGGATCCCCCGCGGAGCGCACTGCGATGCTCACCGTGTTGCCGAGGATCTCGCCGAACTGATCCACGGCGATGTAGTAGCCGGAGGGGCTCTCCTGGTTGTTTCCGATCCCCTCCATCTTCATGTCGGGCACGATGCCGACCACCGTCATCCACTCGTAGACGTCGTCCTCCTGGTGGATTCGGAATCGCTTCCCGAGTCCCTCTCCGTCCTCGAAGTACTCGCGGACGAAGCTCCGGTTGACGAGAGCCACGAGCAGGTTATCTCGAGTGTCGGAAAACTCGAAAGCCCTTCCGTCGAGTACCTGCGTCTGGAACGTGGAGAAGTAGCCCGGCGTGACGATTCCTTCACGAGCCCGAGGGTAGTCGTCCTCGGTCGGATAGTCGCCTCCCTCGATCTCGAACGTCCGCATCCCGTTTCCGCGCGCGGGCAGGCCGTCCGAGAGCGTTGCCGCTTCGACGCCCGGGGTGGTCTGAAGGCGCTGCAGGAACTCGCGATAAAAATCCGTGCGATCGCCAGATTCCGGGTAGTCCGTCTCCGGCAGGTTGACGCGTGCCGTGAATATGCTCTCGACCTCGAATGGCAGATCCACGGTACGAAGTTGCGCGACGCTCTTGATCATCAGGCCCGCTGCGATCAGGAGCCCGCACGACACGGCTACTTCGCCGATCACGATGATCGATGTGATGCGCCCCATCCGGAGGCCTGAGGATCCGCGTCCCTCGTCCTTCAGCGCCTCGTTCATGCCCCGACCGGTCGCCCGGAGCGCAGGGAAGACGCCGGCTGCAACCGCCGAGAGCGCCGTGATCAGGATCACGAACATCATGACAGTTGTGTCGAGGTCGAAGCTCATCCAGAAGGGCGGGGGATTGGTCGCCACGCCCCGGTTGAACCAGGCGATGCCGGCGATCCCGATCAACACACCGATGGCCGCTCCGGCGATCGACAGCACGCCGACCTCGATCAGGAGCTGCCGGATGATCCGCGTGCGCCTGGCTCCCATGGCTGACCGTACGGCCACTTCCTTCTCTCGCACCGCGGCCCGGGCGAACAGGAGGTTGGCCACGTTGGCGCACCCGATGAGGAGCACGCCGATCGCGCCGCCCAGCATCGCCATCAGGACCCCGAACAGCTCATCCCCGACCACGAACTTCGTGAACGGTTCGACCAGGGGGGCGAAGCCCTCGTTGGCCACTGGATACTGCGTCTCGAGTCGCATCCCGATGGTGGCGAGATCGGCAGAGGCGCGGTCGAGCGAGACGCCTTCGCGAAGACGTCCGAAACCCGGGAGTTGCGGGCCTTCGCCACGCTCGTGCTCCAGTGGATTCACCTCGAGCGGAGCCCACATGTCGGCCTCGATCGGGAACTTGAATCCCTCCGGGGCCACACCGACGATGGTGCGTTGTTCCCCGTTCGTGCGCACGGTCATCCCGACGACGTCAGGAGAACCGTCGTACTTCTCCTGCCATACCTCGTATCCGATGATCATCACCGGGTCGGCGCCCGGCTCGTCCTCGCCCGGGAGGAATCCCCGGCCGGCGACCGGCGCGACGCGCAGGATGTCGAACATGTTGGCCGTGACCATGGCGCCGGCGTACCGCTCCGGCTCGCCGTCCTGGCCCACGAGGTTTACCGCGCCCTGGTTCCACAGGCCGAAGGCCTCGAGGCTCGTCTGTTGATCCCTGTAGTCGATGAAGTCGTGCAGCGACACGCCGCCACGGTCGATGTCGCGCTCCGGGTTGGTTCGCCAGATCGACACGATCCGGTCCGCCCCGTCGAACGGAAGACCCTTGTACATGGCTCCGTTGACGATGCTGAACACCGTGGTCGTCAGCCCGATGCCCAGGGCGAAGGCGACGACGGCGATGAGCGAGAGTCCCGGAGAACTGATGAGCATGCGGACGCCGTACTTGACGTCCTTGAAGAACCCGTCCATGGCTGTCCCCTTCAACCCGTAGTCCACACCGCCCCCCACGACCACGCACGCAGCCCGGCGGCGGATTCCGCTTGCCGAGATTCCATACGCGTGGAGTGACGAGCGAGTTTCGGGAGAAGAGGAGCCCGGCGTGGCTAGTCGGTCGCTGAGCCGGCCAGATGGAGGGCCAGGAAGTCGAGAACCACGCTCCAGGCCGGTTCCACGTCGCCGGAGGCGCGAGAAGAATCCAGCATCGAGGATCCGTGCACGCCGCCCTCGGATACGTAAACCTGTAGGCCCGCTTCAACGAACACCCGAGCCTGCTCGGCCACCGACTCGACCTCCATCTCCCGCGACGGTCGCAGGGCCAGAGTGGGAGTTCGCAGCCGGTCGAGGACTTCCTCCGCCAGGCAGGCCGACATGGGACCTCCCGAGGCAGGAGAAAAGGCGAGAACAGCTTCCACGTCGTCCGGGTGATCGGCGGCCAGCCGAATGACGAGCGCCGCGCTGTAGCTGCTCCCCCACACCGCGACGCGGCCCGCGAGACCGGATTCGTGCGCCCAGGCCAGGGCGGCTTCGAGGTCCGTGTACGCCTCGCAATAGCCGTATTCACGTCCGGCGGCGGCCGCCGTGCGATTGGGACCCCCGAAACGGTCGCCGCCCGAGCGCTGGTCGACGGCGAGAACCGCGTAGCCCGCCCCCAGGAGCCGCGGGATGATCGCCTCGTATTCGCCGCGCGCGTCCCCACCGGCCTGGTGGAAGAGGATCACCACCGGGCCGGTGGATTCCAGGCCGTCAACGGGCCGGTACACGTCCGCGAACACGGTGAGGTCATCGGCCGCGGCGAACGTGACCTCTTCGGGCGCCGCCTGTGGAAGGGACGGAGTGGTCCACGCCAGGAGGAGTGCCCCGGCGAGCGTCCCGGAGCGATGCCTGATCGTTCGAGGCGAGCATCCGGCGACCATCAGCCGAGCATGTTGCACAGGTACGCGGTGGCCACTCCCAGGTAGTTGCCCAGCGCGTAACCGATCAGGGCCAGCATGATCGAGATCGGCACCAGCTCTTCCCGGTGATACCCGGCCGCCACGGGTGCGGAGGCGGCCCCCCCGACGGCAGCGACACTGGCGACCGCGGCCATGCTGACGTCGAGCTTCATGATCTTGGCGCCGACCAACACGAAGACCAGGTGGACCGTGATCGTCAGGAAGCCGGCGATAAGAAAGAACTGTCCCCCGCCGAGCTGCCGCAGGTCTGCCGAGGCTCCGATCATCGTCATGTAGATATAGACGAATGCCATGGCCAGGGGTTCCGTGCCCGGAGTTTTTCTGAGCGGTGTGGCTGACAGGCCGATCCCGAACGTCGTGACGAGGAGCAGCGCCCATGTCCTCTGCGTCAGCACCGGGGGCAGGGGAGGCACGAGAGAAGACAGCCAGTTGGCCGCCAGCATCGCCACGAAAGCCCAGCCCAGCAGGGT
>JAUVPT010000201.1 GCA_030598525.1 Gemmatimonadota bacterium | reverse complement strand
TGGCTCCCGAGCTGTCCGATCCGGGGGCCTTCGCCCTCAGCCGGTACATCGGAGAACTGGCCGAGCACGTGGCCGAGGTGCGGGTCGCGGACGACGGCATGATCGGGGCTGGATCCGACGACCCGGCGGGCGATTACCTCGACGCTGCGGTCGAACGCATCGACGCCGACCCGGCCTACGCCAAGGCCCTGTCGCGTGCCGACTCACGCGCCGCCCGGGCCAGGCTCGCGAAGCTGGTATTCGTACTCGAATCCGCGGCGGGTTTGCAGGACAAGGACGTCCTTCCTCTGTACCTGATAGCACCCGAGGACGGCCAGTCGCTGGCCGGAGACTTCCTGGGTCACTTCGGTGGCTTCTTCCACCGCGAGTGGCGGGCCAACGACTTCCGCGCCGGGCGCCGCGATGCCCGGCGCGTGCTCGAGGAAACCCTTCAGGACGTGATTTCGTACGATCCAGGAGACAAGGCCGAATACCGGGTCGACAAGTTGGATCCCGGGTTCGACTCGATCCCGGCAGCAGGAAAGGCACGCCTGCGCGAGCTGGCCGACGCAGAAGCGGGCCGAGTTCTGTCGGAGCTTCGGCCGGGAGCCGTAGCGGCGGCCCTCGGTTGGGCGTGGAAGCCCGTCGTCCGGCGTTGGGCGGCCGACCGTGCCCTGGCCGCGCTGCGGGGCGCCCGCTGAAGCAGGACCTGAAGAGCCGGAACGGAGGGACGACACATGGCCGACTTGAAGAAGACCTTGCTCTCCATACAGCAGATCTTCCTGCTGATCGTGGCGGTCGCCGTCGTGTTCTTCGCCTTCCTCAACATGGACCCGGTCACCATTGACCTGTTCTTCACCAGCGTGACCACCAGCGTCGCGTTGCTCCTGCTGGTCCCCCTGGCGGCCGGGATGCTCCTCGGGTGGGTCGGGGGACGCCTGCGAGCCAGCAAGAGGGCCAAGAAGGCGGGCGGGGCGCTCGGCCAGGGTCCCGCCGAACTACCGGCCGGCGACGAAGCGGTGACGGACGTCGACTGGCAGAACCTCGATCTGGACAAGATCGAAGTCTAGATCCCGCAGGCAGCCGGCCAACCTTCCAACCATCCTGGCCTTTCCCACCGTCCAACCTGTTGCACCTATAGACAACCGATAGGAAAAACCCTATAGGTCTATCGACTATCTATATGAACACACGCGGACACCGACACTGGAGAGCAAATGGCCCGCCGCAAAATCTCTGGAAAAGCCGACCTGGTCAGGGGCACCCTGGATATGCTGATCCTGAAGACGCTTTCCCTTGAGCCGCTCCATGGCCTCGGTGTCTCGAAACGCATCGACCAGATCTCGGGCGGCGTGTTCACGGTCAAGCCGGGCTCGCTGTTCCCGGCCCTGCACCGCCTCGAGCAGGAGGGCTGGGTTCGCGGTACGTGGGGCGAATCAGAGAACAAACGGCGTGCCAAGTTCTACGAGCTCACGCCAGACGGTCGGCGTCGCCTCGGCGAGGAGAGGGCGAGCTGGGGCCAGGCTGTCCGGGCGATTACGAAGGTACTCGAGGCCACCTGAGGCACGTGTGTCTCCGGAAGGCTCCCGGGAAATGAGGAGGGGATGATGTGGACGGGAATGTGGTTCTCCGTTGCCTGTAAGCGAATCGTGGGCACCCTGCGTTCGATCTTGAGGAAGGAAGACCTCGACCTGGAGTTGGATACCGAACTGAGGAGCTACCTGGACCTCGTCGCCGACGAGAAGATGCTCGGCGGCATGAGTCGGGATGACGCCTACCGGCAGGCTCGGATCGAACTCGGTGGGGTCGAGCAGGTGAAGGAGAAGGTGCGGGACCGCCGGGTCGGGGCGCGGCTGGACGTGCTCCTCCAGGACCTCCACTACGCCGGGCGTGACCTGCGAAAGAATGTGGGGTTCACTGTCGTGGCCGTCACGATCCTGGCCGTCGGGATCGGAGCCACCACCGCCCTGTTCAGCAACGTTCATTCCGTTCTCGTGCGGGGTGTCGGTTACCCGGAGGCGGACCGGTTGGTCATCCTGCGGAAGTCGTTCGATGGCAGGAACTCCGGGCCTCTTTCACGGCTCGACTACTACGACTTCCGTGACTCCAGCGAGACCCTGGAGGATATTGCTTCCTTCGCGACCTACGGCCTGGGGGCAGTCCTGTCCGATGGCCCGACTCCGGAGCGGATTCGGGTCGGGTTCGCCACGTGGAACCTGTTCTCCATCCTCGGGGCCCGACCGATCTTGGGCCGGGGGTTCCTTCTCTCTGACGAGGAGGTGGGTGGCTCGAATGCGGTTCTGATCAGCGAGGGTCTGTGGAAGAGGCGGTTCGGAAGCTCTTCCGATGCCGCCGGTGCCACTATCCGGATCGACGGAATGGCTCGAACGATCGCGGGCGTGCTCCCGGGCACGTTCCGTTTCATCGATGAGGCTGACGTGTGGGTGCTGATCGACCGGGATGGTCCGTTCGACCCACTGCGTGACCAGCACAGCGTTCTCGGCCTGGGGCGTATCACATCTTCGGCCACGCTCGACCAGGCTCGGGTCGAAATGGAGGGCATCGCGGCCCGCCTGGCGAAAATCTACCCGGACACCAATGCGGGCAAGAGCGTCAGCCTCACGCCCCTGCAGGACTACATGGTGAGGAACGTCAGGCTCGGTTTGCTTCTCCTCATGGCGACGACGGTACTCGTGCTCATCCTCGCCTGCGGGAACGTGGCGGGCCTCTTCCTCTCTCGGGGCGAGCGGCGTATGTCGGAGATGGCGATGCGATCCGCACTGGGAGCTTCGAGGGGACGGCTCGTCAGACAGTTGCTGACCGAGAGCCTTCTCCTGACTTCATTCGCTGGAATACTCGGCGTCGGCATCGCGTACCTCCTCAACGGGCTCATCCTTCGCCTCATCCCGATCGGCGAGATCGGGATCGATCGCCCTGCGATCCACGCAACCGCGCTGTGGTTCGCCGTGTTCATCTCCATCGGAACGGGACTGCTCGTGGGCCTGGTCCCGGCCCTCCGAACGGCAGGGAAGCGTCCAGCGGAGCATATCTGGTCGGGAGCGCGAAGCTCGGCCACCGGCCGGAGCGCGACGCTACGCAGCGGCCTGGTGGTGCTTCAGGTCGCCGTGTCGATCGCACTCCTGGTAGCGTCTGGTCTGATGATACGAAGCCTCGCGAATCTCTCCGCTGCGGAGCTCGGATTCGACACGGATCATCTCCTGACGGGCAACGTCCAGGTCCAGGGCTCCGACTACGGGACGCCCGAGGAAACCGTTCGTTTCTTCGTCGATCTGAGAGACGAGATCGCCTCGCAGCCGGGAGTGGTGTCGGCAGCCCTGATCAGCAAGCTCCCCATCATCAACCCGTGGACGGACTGGGGCATCTGGCCGGCCGACGCGCCGCCCCCATCCGCCCGGGACATGGATTACGCGATGGCCCGGTACGTGAGCTCGGGATACTTCGAGACCATGGGCATCCCGCTCATTGCCGGGCGGGACATACGGCCTTCTGACCGCATGGGAACCGAGGACGTAGTGGTCATCAGCGAATCCACTGCGCGCACGCTGTTCGGAGACGAGGCAGCGCTGGACCGCTTGGTTGGGATCGGGTGGACCGAGCGCAGCTTTCGAATCGTCGGGGTTGTCGGTGACGCGAAGCTGAACCTGGTACGAGACGATGCGAACCGGGCCATGTACATGGCGATGGCCCAGGGAGGCGCGTCATTCATGAATCTCGCCGTACGCACAACGGCTGACCCTGAATCGCTGTCCGGCCAGATCGAGGACATCGTGCGGGGCCGGGACCCGAACGCCCTGTTTGCCGATGCCGTATCCATGGAGTCCGTGCTGTCCGAAGACCTGGCGGGCTTCCGCACCGTCATTATGTCGTTGGCCCTGTTCGCCGGACTCGCCATGGCGCTGACCGCCATCGGACTGTACGGCGTACTGGCGTATCACGTGGGGACGCGCAGGAGGGAGTTCGGTATTCGGCGCGCAGTCGGAGCTACGGACGGAGCCGTCCTCGGGATGGTACTCGGCCGCGGTTTGTCACTCGTCGGAATCGGCCTCCTTGCAGGCCTGGCGGTGGCCTATCCAGGCACACTTCTCGTCCGACAACTCCTGGTCGAGACGACCCCGATCGACCCGCTGTCCAACGCCGGCGCGGTCGGTTTCCTCGTCCTCGTCGCGGCAGGGGCTTGCCTGGTTCCGGCTCTGCGCGCCACGCGAACCGACATCATGCAGGTGCTTCGGACGGAGTAGGCCTGGTCAGCCTGCCGCGGCCGGCTCCCTGTGCTCGAACGGAACGATCTTCCCGGCGAAAGCCGAGGCCAGGACCGTGTAGGGACTCGCCAGGTAGACCTGTCCCGGCCCGCTGCGACC
>JAUVPT010000023.1 GCA_030598525.1 Gemmatimonadota bacterium | reverse complement strand
GGTTCCGGCGGGTGTCGCCACGGAGGCAGTCGCGGACGTCGAGGCGACCGATGCCGCAGCGGACCTCATCGCTGTGGTTCGCGAGGCCGTCCGTGTTCTTCCGCCGGGCTCCGGCCGGCCGCGAGAAGTCGTGGTGATGTCGGACCTCCAGGCTTCGTCCATCCCTGGCGCCCCGTTCGATCTACCGGGCGATATCAGGCTGGTGGCGTCGGTGATCGAGGCGAGTACAGCGAACGCCGCAGTCGTCGACGTGCACGCGGAACCCCCGGGCAGGGGAAGCGACGGGGCCGTGTTCGTACTCCTGGCGTCGAGCGGTTCGCCCATCGACACCGTCGAAGTACGCCTCAGCGTGAGAGGGCAAACAGTCTCAATCGTCCGGGTTGAGTCGGGTGGCGCGGCCGTTCTTCGACTTCCGGATCAGGGGGTCGGAGAGCACGCCATCTCAGTGGAGATTCCGCCGTCGGGCCTCCGATCCGATGACCGTCGGCACTTCGTTCTGCGTACTTTCGAGCCGCCGGTCATCGCGCACGTCGGCCCTTCCGACAGCTACGTCGCTCGGGCCCTCGAGACACTGGAGAGAGCCGGACGGCTCAGTCTCGGACAGACGAAAGGCGATGTCGCAGCGTGGTTCGTGGAGGGAGTCGCGTCCGTTGAGCTCCCCATGACCACGGGAGCGGCATGGATCCTCACTCCACCAGACGACGATGACTTGCTGGCGCGGTTCAACGCGGGGCTTGACCGGCTTGGCGTGCCGTGGAGGGTCGACGTTCTGGATGTCCCCGGGAGTACTTCCCTTGCACCCTCTCCCGACGTGCCGGGAATCGAGTCGATCCGGGTTCGGGGTCGTCACCGATTGCGGACCACCGGTGCGGGGACGGATACGGTTCTCCTGCGGACGGTCGATGACTCACCCTGGCTGGTCGCGGGACGCGCGGCGGACCGACGCTACGTGCTGATCAGCGCCCCGCTCGTCCCGGAATTCACGGAGCTGCCGGTGACGGCGGCGATGTTGCCGTTGATGGAGACGGTGCTGTTCCGTTGGACGGGCCTCGGCGGGAGTCTCCCGGCTCCCGTTTCCGCCGGCCTCTCTTCTATCCTTCCCGCAGGCGCCGACTCGGTGTCCCGGCCCGGTGGAAGCCGGATCCGGGTGGATGGCGGCAGTCCCTACGTGCTGCTGCGGGCCGGGATACATACGGTGTTCCTGGCGAGCGGGGAGACCTCTTTGCTCGCGGCCACGGTGCCCGCCGCCGAGTCAGATCTGCGGCAGGCCTCAGCCGCCGATTTCGGCAGAGGGCTCGGTTCGGCTGACGCCGTCACGGCGCGTACGGAGACGGAGTGGCAGGCGGCGATGTACGGCAGCCGCCGGGGCGCCATGATCTCACCCTACTTGCTGGCCCTCGCCCTGGCGCTTGTCCTTCTGGAGGCGGTGCTTGCGACCCCCGGAGAGAACGCCGCACCCTCACGGCGATCCGAACCGGCAGGTCGCAGCTCATGATTCGCGAGAGCTTCGAGTCGCTGCTGCGCGAGCGGCAGGACGTGCGGTGGCCCGCCCCCGGAGAACGAGTCTCCATCAAGGAACTCCCCGGAGCCGGACCGTCCCTTCTCGCAGCGACGCTACACAGCGGGTCCGGGAGACACGTCGTCCTTGTTGCGGACACACCCGGTGATGCCGAGCTACGCTTCGCCGACCTCGAGACTCTCGGAGCTTCGGATGTCGCGCGGTACTTGCCTCAGAGGGAGACTCTCCCCTACGAGGAAGCCGATCCGCACGTCGAGATCTCCAGTCGCCGGGCCGACGCCATCTCCGCCTTGCTGGAGGGAGATGCCGGGATCCTGGTGACGACCTCCAGGGGACTCGTGGAACGTAGCCCGGTGAGTACGGCGGGCGGCTTTGGCCTGACCGTGCGCGTGGGAGAGGGGCTGGCCCGCGCCGAGCTTGCCGAGCGACTGGTCGCGATGGGATTCGAGGCCACTACGGGCGTTCGTGAGCTCGGAGATTACGTCGTGCGGGGAGGCATCGTCGATGTCTTTCCCTTCGGCGCCGAGGAGCCGCTTCGGATCGAGTTGTGGGACGACAGGGTCGAATCACTGCGCCGCTTCGACCTTCTGTCCCAACGATCCACCGTGAGGCTCGAGGAGGCAACGATCCTGCCGGTCGCGCTTTCACCCGAGTTGTTCGAGGAGGCCGGCACGGCGGTCGAGCGCAGGAGCCTGCTCGAGCTGCTGCCCGACGAGACGGTGCTGCTGTTCGAGGGTGCCGCGTGCGATGAGCCGCGCCGTGTCCAGCTATGGCAGGAGATCCGGCAGGCACGCGAGGACCTGGGAGACGAGGAGGTACTGCCCGCCGAGGCCCTCGTTCTGCCCCCGCAACAGGCTGTCGAGCGGCTGGACCGGCTCGCGGTCGTACACGTGGATTCGCCGGCAGGCGACGCCACCGTTCGACTCGGGCTCGATCCGCATCCGCCGATCGAAAGGCGAATCGGGCTCCTGGTTGACGAGATCAGGGTGGCCGTGAATCGGGGCGACCGGGTCCTCATCCTGTGTGACAGCTCGGGCCAGCTCGAACGCCTGCAGGAGATCCTTGCCGATGCGGCCGGGGCGCATCTCGCCACTCGCGTCAACGTGGCGATCGGGGGCCTGAGCGGCGGCTTCCGTATCCCCGGACCGGACCCGCTGCTCGTCCTCACCGATCATCAGATATTCGCCAGGTCGCGGCGCGTTCGACGGCACCAGAGGCTGCACGGTGTCGCCCCCCTCGAGTCCATCGCCTCGCTGGCGCCCGGTGACTACGTCGTCCACCTGGACCACGGGGTTGGACGATTCGCCGGGCTGGAGCGTGTCCGTGTCGGCGAGGAGACCGTCGAGACACTCACGATTGAGTATGCGGACGGCGAGATCCTCCGGGTCCCGCACTATCGGCTCGACCTGATCGAGAAGTGGGCGGGTGTCGGTGACCCGGACCCTGCGGCGCGCCCGCCCATGGTGCACAAACTGGGCGGAAAGAAGTGGAAGAAGCTCAGGAGCCGCACCGAAGAATCGATACGGGCGATGGCCACCGAGCTTCTGGACCTGTACGCGCACCGTAGCGTGAGCGACGGGTTCTCGTTCAGTGCGGACACCCGGTGGCAGCGGGAAATGGAGTCCTCCTTTCTCTACGAGGACACTCCCGACCAGCGATCCGCCTGGCTCGACGTGAAACGTGACATGGAAGCGCCCACCATCATGGACCGCCTGGTGTGCGGCGACGTCGGATACGGCAAGACGGAGATAGCGATCCGTGCAGCGTTCAAGGCTATCCAGGACGGAAAGCAGGTGGCGGTTCTCGCGCCAACGACCATCCTGGTGGAGCAGCATCTCCACACGTTTGCCGAGCGGCTCGCGGGCTTCCCGGTGCGTGTGGCCGCATTCTCCCGGCTGCGCACTCCAGCCGAGCAGAAGTCGGCCCTCCTTGACCTGGCGGAAGGCCGCATCGACGTGGCGATCGGCACGCACCGCATCCTGTCATCCGACGTGCTGTTCAAGGAGCTGGGACTCCTGGTGGTGGATGAGGAGCAGCGCTTCGGGGTGCGTCACAAAGAGCGACTCAAGGACCTCAAGCGCACCGTCGACGTGCTCACCCTGACCGCCACGCCGATCCCGAGGACCCTGCAACTGGCGCTCGGAGGTCTGCGAGACCTGTCCCTGATCGAGACGGCGCCCCGAGACCGGATGCCCGTGATCACCCACGTGCTCCCATGGAGCGACGCGGTGATCCAGGACGCGATCCGGCGGGAGATGGACCGGGCGGGCCAGGTCTTCTTCGTACACGATCGGATCGAGACGATAGAGGCCCTCGCCCAGCGGGTGCGGAGGCTGGCCCCCGAGGCCCGTCTCGCCGTGGCACACGGGCGGATGAACGAGCGGAACCTGGAAGGCACGATGGTCGCCCTCATGGACCGGGAGATAGACATCCTGGTCTCGACGTCGATCATCGAAAACGGACTGGATGTTCCCACAGCCAACACGATGATCGTGCACCGATCGGACCGTTTCGGGTTGGCGCAGCTGTATCAGCTCAGGGGCAGGGTCGGTCGATCCCACCACAGGGCCTACTGCTACCTTCTCGTTCCGGAAGGGGTCACCCCGGATGCGGTTCAGCGGCTGCGTATTCTCGAGCACCATACGGAGCTTGGTTCAGGCTACCGCGTCGCCCTGAAGGACCTGCAACTCAGAGGCGCCGGTAACTTGCTCGGCGCCAACCAATCGGGGTTCGCACAGGCCGTGGGTTTCGACACCTACCAGCGACTGCTCGAGAGGCAGGTTCGTCGCATGAGAGGCGAGGAAGACGAATCGGCCGCTCCCGTCACCCAGGTCAACGTGGAGGGTGAGGCCTACCTGCCAGACGAGTACATCGCTGGAGCCGACCAGAAGATGAACCTGTACCGGAGGATTTCACGGCTGCAGAGCACGGCCGACCTGGACGCACTGGAAGATGAGCTCCTGGATCGGTTCGGTCCGATTCCGCCGGCCGCGATCCGACTTCTCGCATCCGTCCGCCTGCGCCTGATCGGCACGCGTCTCGGGGTGGAATGGCTGCGTGTGTCGGACGCCGACGCCCGGATGAACTTCGGGCCTGACTCGGTTCCGCGGCTCGCGCTGCTCCGGGACGCCCTGACCGACCGTCAGATCACAGTTGAAGTGCGACGCACGCAGCCGTTATCCTTATGGCTTGCCCGCGCCGGGGTGGAGCCTCTGCTCCCAACGCTGGTGGCGGCACTGGAACTGCTCGAGGGCGTCCCCACCGGTTGAGACCGTGGGAGTCCTCGAACACATCTCGCACAAGGACAGCCTGGAATCGTATGAATAGAACTCTCGTGTTGGTCGGGATCGCCGTGTCATGCCTGGCGGCGGGATGCGGGGCCTTCGAAGATGCCCTGACGAGTCACGCGCGGCCCGCGGCGACCGCGGCCGGATACACCCTGGACCAGGAGGAGCTTGGCCACCTGATGGCCAATTCCCCCGTTCCGGACTCCGCGCTGACTCCCTACTGGGCCGGCGAGTTCGCCCGCCTGTGGGCCGATTTCGTGATCCTGTCCGTGCTGTACGAGGATCCCGACACTACCCGGTCCCTGGATTACACCCGCCTCATGGAAGACGGACGGCACCTGTCGGCGATCGCCGTCATGCGCTACCGCGACAGTGTGGTGATGGAGGGGATCGAGCCCTCGGAAGAGGAATTGCGGGATTATTTTGAAGTTCAGCAGCCGTATACGCGCCTGGATGTCCGGCGAGTGGTGCTCTCCGTGCCCTCCGACGGCGGGAGTTCGGTACGCGACAGTCTGCTCACCGAGGCAACCTCAATTCGAGAGCGCCTGGTGGGCGGCGCCGACTTCGTGACCGTGGCCAGGGAGAGAAGCGACGAACCGGCCCAGGCCAGGGGACAGGTCCTCGCGTACCAGGCGCACGCAGACTTCCCGCCGTCTGCGGACTCCGTGGTGTTCGCTCTGCAGCCGGGCGAGATCAGTCCGGTGTTCGCATCCGAAGACGAGATCCTCATCTACCGGATCGAGGCGAGACGGGAGCCGGCCTTCGATAGTTCCCGCGACCAGGTTTACCGACTGATGCTCGAAAGCCGCCAGGAGGAGCGTCAGCAGCAGGCCCTGGACAGCACCGTTGGTGATGCGCGCCGTGCCGTCATGCGGGAGGCACCTGTCCTGGTATCTGAGATCGCGCGAGATCCGATGCTCGCGGTGAGCAGGATCCCCGACGGAATGAAGCTCGTGACCTGGGATGGAGGCGATCTTTCGGTCGAGGAGGTCAGGCGCCTCTTCCTCGTTCGCGACGACATTCGCCGTGTGTTCGCGGAGGCCTCCGAAGATGAGGTCCGTGACTATCTCCTGAGACTGGCCGGGGATGAAATCCTGATCACCGCCGCAGCCAGCTCCGGTGTCGCCGCAAGCGACGAGGAGCGCGAGGCGCTAGCCATCGCACTGGCCGAGCAGTTGGGTCACATCGCGGGGCGATTGGGGCTCTCCACCCAGCTCGTGGCCAATCCGCGTTTCGACCTCGACGAGCAGGGCTACTACTTCCTTCAAGGCGTGATGAGCCGGGCCCGCGCCCTGCCATGGCTGGGAGAATTCCGCATCGTACTGGATCCGCGGTTCCCCGTGCGTGTAGACGACAGCGGTGTGAGGAGCGCGGCCCGGTTGGCCGGCGAGTTGCGCGCAGCTGGGGCGGGTTCCGCTGCGCCTGAAACGGAAGCGCCCCACGTCGAGGACGGTGACACGCGAGTGGAGGTCGGATGAAGTCAGGTTTGGCTCGGATCGTGGCGGTCCCCTGTATCGCGCTGTGGCTCCTTACCGGGCTCCTTTCCGCCGCCGTGGCGCAGGAGCCAGCGGGCGGCGAGCCTACGGCGCAGCCTCCTGGAGGCGCCGCTCCGGACTCCATCGAGACGGTGGACCGGATCGTGGCGGTGGTAGGCGACACGGCCATCCTGTACAGCGAGATCATCGAGTCGATCGTCCAGGCAGGAGCCCAGGGCGAAGAGATACCCGAGCTCGGGACGCCGGAATTCGATGCCCTGGCCCGGCAGACGCTCACCAACCTCGTCGACTCGCGCATCCTGCTCCAGAAGGCCAAGGAAACGGACATCGCGGTGGGTCCGGACCAGCTCGACGGCGAGACGGACCGTCGATTCCGCGAGATCCGCAATTCGTTCCCCACGGCTACTGAATTCCAGGACGCGGTGACCAAGTCGGGCCGGTCCCTCGTTCAGTATCGCCAGTGGCTGCGCGGCCAGGTCCATTCGCAGATAATGATCGATGAATTCATACGGGCGAATCGCGACAAACTTCCTCCGGTATCCGTCACGGAAGAAGAGATCCTGGCATACTACGAGACCAACCTGGCCGGGCAGACCCGTCCGGCTTCGATCTCGCTCGAGCAGGTGGTGATCGAGCCCACGCCGGGAAAGGCGGCCCAGGACAGCTCGATCGAACTCGCCGAGCAGGTGCTCACCGAGTTGAGAGATGGAAAGGACTTCGAGATCGCCGCGCGCCAGTACTCCATGGACATGTCGAACCGGGAGCAAGGCGGCGACCTGGGCTGGATTCAGCGGTCACTGCTCGTCCCGGCATTCGCCGACGCCGCCTGGGCCGCCCGTACCGGGCAACCCATCGGTCCCGTGCCCACCCGGTTCGGCTACCATATCATCCGGGTGGACAATGTTCGGGGTGGCGAGCGGAAGATCCGGCACATTCTCATCCAGCCCGTCATCGATGAGACGGACTTTCGCCGCACCGGAGAGTTGGCGGTGGCCGTAGCCGACTCGATCCGGGAGGGAGCCGACGTTCGAATGATGGCCGAGCGGTACGGCGTGCGCGAAGTACCGGTACGTTTCCCCGAGATTCCGTACGACCAGATCGGTCAGTTCGGGGAGGCCTACGCGCAGGCCCTGGCGGATCCAGTGCCGGGGGCGGTCGTCGGTCCCTTCCAGAGCGAGGGGTTCATGCCGGGTCGTCCGGTGTTCGCCGTGGTCCGGATTACCGGCTTCCAGTCCGAAGGCGCGTGGGAGATCGAGGACATCCGGGAGCAGATTCGTGAAAGCCTCCTGAACGAGAAGGGCTACGCCCGGTTCCTCGAGGAGCTGCGAAGCGAGGTGTACGTCGATCTCAGGCTCTGATCGACCACGAGACGGGGCCAGGCCGATTCAGTCCCAGCGCGATATGCCAGAGATATCCGCCCGACCCAGGATCGCCGTCACACTCGGTGACCCGAGAGGAATCGGGCCTGAGGTCACGCAGGCGGCGCTCGCGGATCCGGACCTTGCCGGCCAGGCGGACTACGTCGTTCTCGGCCCCGAACCCGAATCACTGGCTCCCGAGCTTCGAATCCCCGGAGCCACCGAGCACCTCGCCACCGGTACCTGGGCCCACGGCGGCGAACGGGAAGCTGGAGAGCATTCTGCGCGGGCCATCGAGCTCGGCATTTCAATGGCCCTGTCCGGAGAGGTCGACGGGCTCGTGACAGCCCCGATCTCGAAGACCGCTCTCAGGGCCGCCGGATATGACTTCCCTGGCCACACCGAGTTCCTCAGGGATCGGTGCGGGGTTCCCGACGTGACCATGGTGATGGCCGCAGAGGAGACCGTACTGGGCGGACCTCTCCGCATCGCCCTCCTCACCGTTCACGTGCCCCTCCGGAGCGTGCCGGGTCTCCTCGATGTCGAACTCGTGGTACGCCGCTCGACCATCGCGGCCCGTGCTCTAAGGCATTGGTGGGGGATCGATCGACCGCGTCTTGCGCTCGCCGGCGTCAACCCACACGCTTCGGAGCAGGGCCTGTTCGGCGACGAAGAGGAGCGGGTCCTTTCGCCGGCCGCAGAGCGACTCGCGGCGGCGGGAGACGCCGAGATCATAGGCATCTTTCCGGCCGACACGGTGTTTCGAAAGTGCCTGGAGGGAGCGGCGGACGCGGTGGTGGTTCCGTATCACGACGTAGGCCTTGCCGTCCTCAAGACCCTGGCCGGCGATACGGGAGTGAACGTGACGGCAGGACTTCCCTTTCCTCGCACGTCGCCGGATCATGGGACGGCAATCGACATCGCGGGCCGCGGGCTTGCCAATCCTTCTTCCATGAAGGCCGCCGTGGCTCAGTGCATCCGTTTCTGTCGTCGGGGGAGGTAAGCGCAGGGTGGTACAGCTTCGCTCCGTTACCAAGAGCTTCGGCGGGTCGTCTGCCGCGGTGCTCGACGTCTCGTTTCACCTCAAGAAGGGCGAGTTCGCCTTCCTGACGGGTGCGTCGGGCGCCGGAAAGACCACGATACTCAAGCTCGTTCATATGCTGGATCGACCAACCTCCGGAGAGGTTCGGGTGTCACGGTACAGCTCGAGCAGGATCAGGCGGCGCGACCTTCCCGATCTGCGGCGGCGCGTCGGATACGTCTTCCAGGACTTCCGGCTCCTGGAGAACCTGACCGCGGAGGAAAACGTCGCGTTCGCGCTCCAGGTGACGGGTATCTCGAAAGCGAAGATCGGGCCGAGGGTACAGAAGCTGTTGAACCAGGTCGGCCTCGCCGCGCGCGCCCGGGCTCTCCCACGCGAGCTGTCGGGAGGAGAGCAACAGCGGGTCGCGGTCGCTCGAGCGCTGGCCAACGAGCCCCTGGTCCTCCTGGCTGACGAACCGACAGGGAATCTCGACGAGAGAGCCAGCGCCGGCGTGCTCGGCCTGTTTCAGCGGATCAACGCTTCGGGAACTTCGGTGCTCATGGCCACGCACGACTCTGAGATCCTGCGGCGACACCGGAACGTGCGAGTGATCGAGCTCGAGCAGGGGCGGCTGGTGTTCGACTCGGCGGGAGGGACGGCAGCGTGAGGCCGCTTCGCGAAGCACTTGCGGGAATGCGGCGGGCCCCGGTGCTCACGTTCCTCTCCCTCATGGCGATCGGACTCAGCGTGTTCAGTATCGGCCTGTTCGCCCTCACGGCTCACAACATCGACGTGGCCCTGTCCAACGTGGAGGGCCGGGTCGAGGTAGTGGCCTACCTGCGGGACGACGCTTCCGAGGAGTTGATCGAGATCGCTCGCCACGAGATCGAGTCCTATCCGGAGGTCCAGGCAGCCCGGTATATCTCAAAAGTCGAGGCCCTGTACGAGGCGTCCCGGGAGCTGACGGAGTTCTCGGACGTCTACTCGGACCTGGAAGTGAATCCCCTTCCCGCCTCGCTCGAGATCTCTCTCCGGCCGGACTTCCGAACGCCGAGCGACGTGGAGGCCGTGGCGGATCGGGTGTCCACAGACCACTTCGTCGAAGAGGCGAGGTACGGCCGGGAATGGGTGGATCGGATCTATTCGCTCCGGAGGGTCGCTGGCGGAGCCGCGACAATCCTCGGCCTCAGTTTCGCGCTCGGGGCCGCGTTACTCATAGGTATCGCGGTTCGCATGTCCGTCCTCGCGCGAGCCCGGGAGATCGCGATCATGCAGATCGTGGGCGCGACCGATGCCTACATTCGTCGACCGTTTCTCATCGAGGGGCTGCTGACCGGAGTGGGAGGAGGTCTCCTCGCCCTGGCCATGACCTTTGGCGCCTACCAGGCCGTCGAGCGTACTCTCGTCTCGCTCGCCTGGCTCCCCGACCTGTGGACCACAGCTGGACTGGCGTTCGCCGGGCTCCTCGGAATGCTGGCGGCCGACCGTGCGGTGCGTCGCGAGCTTCGTCGGCTGGATGTCTACTGATCGGCCGACCGTGATCGCCGGGCTGCGCCGGCTGGTGGTCCTGCTCACCGCGTTGCTGGCCGGCGCTGCGCCGGACCTCGCGGCACAGAGCGCGATCGGCGACCAGATCAGGGACAGCCAGGATCGTCTGGACCAGATTCGCCGCGAGAAGCAGCAGCTGGCGCGCGCGTACGACGATCTGCGGGGTCAGGTCCACACCTTCTCGGAAGAAATCGCCAACATAGAGCAGCGGATCGGCTCATCGCGCGGAGCCATGGATGAGCTGGACCTGCAGATCCAGGCCTACGCACTGCAGGTCGACGAGACCACGAGGGACATGCTCCGTACGCACGATGAGCTGGTCCTGCGCCGCACCGAACTCGAGGCCCGCCTGCGCGAGATCTACAAGCGGGGCGAGCTGCATGCCGTCCAGGTCATGATGGAAGCCCGGTCGTTTGGCGACCTGCTCAGCCGTTACAAGTACCTGCACCTGGTAGCGCGCTATGATCGAACGCTGGTCAGCCAGGTGCAGCGGCTCGAGGCACTCCTGGTCGAGCAACGCCAGCAACTGGCTGTCGAGTTCGCTCGCCTTCGTTCGCTGCGAGGGGAAAAGCTACGGGAAGTCAGAGACCTCGAGACGCTCGAGTCGCAGCGCGAGCGCCGGCTGGCGAACACGCAGCGACAGGCGTCGCAGGCGCAAACGCGAATCTCCGAGCTGGATGAAGAGGAGCGTCAGCTCGGCAACCTGCTCGCCGAGCTCGAGCGCGCCCGGCTGGAGGCCGAACGGGTGGCCGGGACGAGCAGCACCCCAACCCTTCGCACGTCGGACCTGGGAAGCCTCAATTGGCCGGTCCAGGGCAGCGTCGTATACCGGTTCGGCGAGGCCAAGCCGGACGTGGAGGACGTGTGGAAAGGCATCGGTATCGGCGCCGCGAGGGGAACACCGGTCACGGCCGTCGAAGCCGGCTCGGTCGCGTGGGCCGGCTCCCGGGGAGTACTCGGGCAGACCGTCATCATCGATCACGGAGGCGGCTACTGGTCCGGCTACCTCTACCTCCAGGACCTGAGCGTGCGCATGGGTGACCGCGTGAGTGGCGGGCAGGTGATCGGCCACGTCGGAGGCGACGAGGGCTCGGCGGCCGGCACCCACGTGGAGTTCCAGATCTACGAGCCCGGACGGGACGGAAACCCACGGCAGGTGGATCCGGTCCGTTGGCTGCGCGGGCGATCGTGAGCCTCCATCCGGTGGTCGGACACACCGAGCTCCAGGCTCGGTTGACCCGGGCCGCCGAGTCCGGCCGGATCCCCCAATCCCTGCTCTTTCGAGGGCCGCCCGGTATCGGGAAGCAGCGGCTCGCCCTGTGGCTCGCCTCCCTCGTTCAATGCGAAGCTCCACAGGGTCGCCCGTGCGGCCAGTGCACGTCCTGCCGCCTGGCTGACGATCTTCAGCACCCGGACATTCACTGGTTTTTCCCACTGCCGTCCCCGAAGAAGGTCTCAGGGGACCGCCGCAGGCAGAAGCTGGAAGAGGCCCGGCTCGAGGAGCTCGGGGCTCGCCGCGCGAACCCTTTGTGGACCACCGCGGGAGACGAGGCCGCTTCGATCTTCCTGCCCATCGTCGCAGAGATCAGGGCAAGGGCCGTACGCAGACCCGCCATGGGGCGATCGTCCGTGTTCGTGGTCGGGGACGCCGAGCGCATGGTGCCGCAGGCCTCCAGCCCCGAAGCCGCCAACGCGTTCCTCAAGCTTCTCGAGGAGCCGGCGGTGGACACCCTGGTATTCCTGACCTCGAGCCGACCCGGCGCCCTCTTGCCCACGATCCGCTCCCGAGTACTCGAAGTTCGGGTCACCCCGCCGCCGCTGGAGGAAGCACAGACGTTCCTCGTGGAGCACGGGGGAATGGGAGCGGCCGAGGCCGGCGCGGCCGTCCGGCGAACGGAGGGTTCGATCGGAACGGTCCTTGGCTTCGCTGCGGATGGTGGGCCCGACGCCCGGGTCGAGGCGGGAAGCCTTCTCGCATGCGCCGTGCGCGGCACCCGCGCCGACCGGCTCCGCCTGGCCGCCGGGTATCCGCCGGCCGGTGCGAGGGGAGCGTTCTCCGGCATGCTGGACGTCCTGGAGCGCACCATTCGGGACGCGGCTTCCGTAGCGGCTGGCGTGCCGGAAGCCGCCCTCGACCCGGGGATCGTCGATCGGATCACCGAAATGCGATCCATGCCGCCCGAGCGGCTGGTCCACGCGGCCCGACACGTGGAGACGGCGCGCGATGCGGCGTCCGGCAACGGTAACCCCCAGGGAATCGTGGCCGTCCTGCTGGCGGACCTGGCAGCGACTTTCGAGACATGAGACAGGAACAAGGTTCCAGTAGTGGGAACTATCGATTCGGCCCCAGGTATTAATAAGGATTATGGTGAAATTGGAATCGCTTACCCACGTGGACGAACAGGGCCGCGCGCACATGGTGGATGTCAGCGCGAAAGCGGTGACGCGGCGTCGGGCCGAGGCGGAGGGAGAGATCCGCATGCAGCGGTCCACGCTTGACGCGATTCGCACCAACGAAGTGCAGAAGGGAGACGTACTTACGGTGGCACGGCTGGCCTCGATCGGCGGGGCCAAGCGCACGGCAGACCTGATTCCGCTGTGTCACCCGCTCGCACTCGACGGAATCAGCGTCGAGATCGGGTCGAAACCGGACCTTCCGGGTATACGTTTGAGTGTGGTAGTGACGACAGAGTCGCGCACGGGCGTCGAGATGGAAGCGATGTGCGCGGTGTCGGCCGGGCTGCTGACCGTTTACGACATGTGCAAGGCCATGGACCGGGGGATGGAGATCGGCCCGGTACGGCTGACGCACAAGTCGGGCGGAACCAGCGGACAGTGGCACCGGAACGATCGTGAGGACGAGTCGTGATGCAATCGAAACTCGAGCAGGAGCTGGAATAGATGTCGAAGAGGAATGAGCACCTTCACCTGGGGCCGAGGCCGCTGCTGGACGCGGCGGTGGACCTCCGGGAGCAGCTGCGCGACGCGCGGCAACGCCCCGGGATCGGGATCCGTATGGCAGTCCTCCTGCTCGGAGTCGCTGTCACCCTGAACACGGTCTGGGTCCTGGGATCGGTGCGTCCCCGGCTGGCAGACGCGGAAGCTGCGGTGCAGGCGGCGCACGTGGCGCAGCGCGATCTTCTCGGAGAGAATGCTCTCTTCAGGCTGCAGAACGACAATCTCCTCGAGATCGTCGACTACTCTTCCCGCTACCGCATTCCCGCGGATCTCGCACAGGCGATCCATGCGATCGCCATCTCGGAGGACCTCGACCCGGAGATGGCATTCCGCCTCGTCCAAACCGAGTCGTCCTTCCGACGGAATGCGCTCAGCGAGGCCGGCGCCATAGGCTACACCCAGATTCTGCCGAGCACCGCGGAGTGGCTTGACGCCCGCGTGGACGAGACGAACCTGTACCAGAGGGACGTCAATCTGCGGCTCGGCTTTCGCTACCTCCGGCGCTTGCTCGAGGAGAACGCCGGCGACATGAGGCTGGCTCTGCTGGCCTACAATAGAGGACCGGGGACGGTTCGGGCGATCGTGGCCAGTGGCGGCGACCCGGCGAACGGATACGCGACCCGGATCATGGGAAGCGAGTAGCCGCCGGTAGCCGGCAAGGTCATCTTCAAGGCCGGCGGACGGATGTCCGCCGGCCTTCCTGCATCTGTAGCCCGGAGGCTTGGCAGACGGGCATGAAACGTGCTTGAATGAAGGGCCAGAGATCGTAGGCGCACCGTGAGAAACGCCCAGTCGTGGGGACCAACGGAATGTCTGAATACGACGTACTTCTGTCGAAGATAGAGACCAGGGAAGCCGTCATCGGCATCGTTGGTCTTGGATACGTGGGCCTCCCGCTCGCCATAGCTTTCGTCGAGGCCGGTTTTAAGGTAGTGGGCTTCGATGTTAGCGCGACCGTCACCGAGGGGCTGAGTAACGGGCAATCGCATATCGGCGATGTGCCATCGGAAGCCGTGGGGCACGCTGTCGAGACTCGCCTTTTGTCAGCCACGACGGATTTCGCCAGACTGGCGGACTCGGACGTGGCGGTCATTTGCGTTCCCACTCCCCTTTCGAAGACGGAGGACCCCGATCTGTCCTACGTCATGCAGGCCACGGAGTCGCTGGCTGGTGTGCTTCGGAAGGGCCAGCTCGTGGTGCTCGAGTCCACCACCTACCCCGGGACTACTCGAGACCTTGTGACACCGGCCCTCGAAGCGTCCGGCCTGAAGGCAGGTGTGGACTTCTTCGTCGCCTTCAGCCCGGAACGAGTCGATCCGGCGAATCCCACCTGGGGGGTCGCGAACACCCCCAAGATCGTCGGTGGACTGACAGAGGATTGCCACCG
>JAUVPT010000052.1 GCA_030598525.1 Gemmatimonadota bacterium | reverse complement strand
TCGCGCGGGAGGCCCTCGGCGCTCCGACGGGTGGACCCGAAGGGGCCCAGATGTCTCCCGAGGAAATCCGCCAGCGAGCTGCTGATGAGTGGTCGGTGACGGTCGACGATCTCGTGTCGAAGCGCCGAACGAAGAATTTCACGGTGCCGCGCCAGGTTGCCATGTATCTGATCAAGACGTCCCTGGACCTGCCGTATACGGAAATTGGGACGCTGTTCGGAGGTCGTGATCACTCGACCGTGATCCACTCGGTCAACAAGGTAGAAGCCGACATGGCTTCCAACGTGGAATTCCGTGCGCGTGTGCATCGTCTGCAGGATGATCTCGCTCACTGACAGCGTGCGGAATCTTTTCACCACGAGCGCGTTGAAAAGACGTTGACTCGTGGGCATTCCATATGCGAAAACCGAGTGGGTGGTGGATAGATGTGGACGGCTCAGCTACTTTTCCCGGATGATGCACACGGAGCGGGAGACACGGCTGCCAGCCTGCGAGCGATGATCAAAGTCTGGGAGCTCGATTCTCCACGTTTCCACGGCCCCTACTATTACTACTAGAATTGAATTAGAAGAGTAGGAGAGAACAGCTTTCCCCGGCCAAAAGCCGGCCGAAGGAGCGAAAGAGGATCTCCATGAAGCTTTCCGTTACACGAGACAGCCTGCACACAGGAATGGGAGCCGTTTCGGCCACCATTCCGACCAAGACAACTCTCCCGGTGCTTTCGAACATCCTTCTCGAAGCAAAGGATGGAAAGCTGACGTTGAGTGGAACTGACCTGGATATCTCAGTGTCCGTCTCGATAGAGGCGGAAGTTGAAGAGGAGGGATCCGTAACGGTTCCAGCGAAGAAGTTCGCTGAAATAGCTCGTGAGCTCCCGACTGCTCCCGTCCACATCACGACGGATGGGGTCGAAATCCGAATCGAAAGTGGCAAGAGCCGCTTCAAGTTGTTTGGACTGCCTACGGAGGAATTCCCGAGCTTTCCAGAAGTTGACTCGGGAGACTCGTGGACGATGCAGGCGTCAGACCTGCACGAGCTGATCAGCAAGACGTCTTTTGCCGTTTCGAGTGAGGAGAGTCGGCCGATACTCAATGGCGTGCTGTGGCAGTTGGGTGAAGGAACGGCTTCGATGGTGGCGACCAACGGACACCGCCTCGCCAGGCTCACGGTTCCACTCGAGGGAGGAGGAGCACCCGAAGCCTCCTTGATTGTACCCCCGAAGGCGCTGCAACAGGTAGGACGCCTGTTTGAGAAGGAGGGCGAGATCTCGGTTTCGCGGTCCAAGAACCACCTCGCGTTCCGAACGCCTTCGCGATCGGTGTATACCCGGCTGATAGAGGGACCGTATCCGAACTACGAGCAGGTCATCCCGACGGACAACGATAAGAAGGCAACGGCGAATCGTGACAACCTCGCGGCTGCAATTCGCCGGATGGCAGTCGTAGCCAGCGACCAGACGCACCGCGTCCGAATGAGCTTCAGCGAAGGAACACTCTCTTTCCGTGTCCAGACACCGGACCTGGGTGAGGCGGAAGAAGAGATGCCCGTGGACTATGGCGGAGAAGAGCTGGAGATCGGATTCAACGCGAACTACTTGCTGGAGGTTCTCCGGTACATGCCGGGAGATGACGTGCTCGTTGAATTCAAGGCGCCCGAGAGAGCGGCGACCTTCAGACCGGCCGGCGGGGAGTTGGACTATCTGTGTCTGGTGATGCCGCTGCGGCTCCTCGACTGACCGGGTCCGGGCAGAAACTCCGCGAAGCGGCTGGCTCAGCCGCCCTGGTAGTCGGCCCAGAGATTGCGGTCCTCCAGCACCCTGACACGCGTCAGGGCACAGGGGGAAGGAAGGGCCGGCGAGACTCGCTCCCACACGACGCGGGCCAGGTTCTCCGTCGTCGGGATCATTCCGGCGGCGAACTCGGGCAGGTCGTTGAGGAACGCGTGGTCCATCGGTTCCCGGACGATCTCTCGGAGGAGGCGGTCGAGAACCGCCAGGTCCACGATCATGCCGGTTTCCGGATCGATCTCACCCCGGACGGTGACCTCGACGCGATAGTTATGGCCATGACCCGGCGCCCGGGAGCAAGGGCCGAACAGGGCCTCGTTGCGGGCGGCGTCCCATTCGGGGCGGTGATACCGGTGTCCGGCCGGGAATTCCACGGCACGGGTCAGACTCGCTCTGGACATGCCGTAAGATAACGTCTGCCGCGTTCGATGAAACGCGGAGAGGGGATAGAAGACCATGCTGGATAGTCTCCTGCGGCCGAAGTCGGTGGCCGTGGTGGGTGCGAGCCGCCGGGCCGGTAGCATCGGAAACGGGATGCTCAAGCACCTGGTCGGAAGTGGCTTCACCGGCCCCGTCTACCCGGTCAACCCGACCGCCGATTCCGTGAACTCCGTGCCCTCGTTTCCGTCCATCGGGGCGCTGCCGACCGTTCCGGACCTGGCGGTGATCGTGGTCCCAAAACACAAAGTCCTGGGTGTCGTACGAGAGTGCGTCGCGACCGGCGTGAAGGGGATCGTCGTGATCACGGCGGGTTTCCGGGAAGTGGGGGGTGACGGGGTCGAGCTCGAACGCGAGCTCCTCGCCCTGGTGCGTGAGAATGGGCTTCGAATGGTCGGCCCGAACTGCATGGGGGTGATGAACACGTCGCCCGATGTCTCCATGAACGCCACCTTTGCCCCGACGATGCCACCGAACGGACCCATCGCGTTCATGAGCCAGTCCGGCGCGATGGGGATGACGATCCTGGACTACGCGTCGGAGTACGGAATCGGCATCAGCCAGTTCGTGTCGATGGGAAACAAGGCGGACGTATCCGGTAACGACTTGATCGAATACTGGCAGGACGACGACGAGGTGGGCGTCATCCTGATGTACATCGAAGGCTTCGGGAACCCCCGCCACTTCACGACCCTGGCGCGCAGGGCCACTCGTCGAAAGCCGGTCCTGGCCGTGAAAGCGGGTCGGTCGGAGGCCGGGGCGAAGGCGGCTTCGAGCCATACCGGCGCCCTGGCGCAGGTGGACATCGCGACGGATGCCCTGTTCGCCCAGTGCGGCGTGCTTCGGGCGGACACGGTCGAGGCCCTGTTCGACGCGGCGATCGCGTTCAGCAAGGCCCCCCTTCCGCAGGGTCGGCGGGTGGCCATTCTGACGAACGCGGGGGGCCCCGGGATCATCATCGCGGACGCCTGCGAGGGATTCGGTCTCGAGGTGGCGCCGCTGTCCGACGAAACGCAGAGCCGGCTGCGCGAGCACCTTCCGGCCGAAGCCAGCGTGGCGAATCCGGTGGACATGATTGCGAGCGCGACGCCGGAGCAGGTGGAGCGGGCGATGCGGATCATCGTGGCCGACCCCGGAATCGACGCGGTCATCGCGTCGTATGTGCCGCTCGGGCTCGAGGCGCCGGTCATCGCCGCCGCGATCAACAGGGGGGCCGAGGGGTGTGGAAAGCCGATCCTCGCCGTACTGATGAGCAAGCGAGGCCTGCCCCAGGGAATGGCCGAACTGGACGACACACCGATCCCGGCGTATCGATTCCCGGAGTCGGCGGCCCGGGCGCTTGGCGCGATGTGGCGATACCGGCAGTGGCTGGACCGTCCCGTGGCGGAAGTCCGGAGATTCGACGTGGACGGGGCCCGAGTCGGTCAGATTATCGCATCGGCGCTCCGCGAGGATCGGGAGCGCCTCACGGTCCCCGAAGCGTTCGAGGTCCTGGACTGCTATGGGATCCCGATCGCTCCTTTCCGGATTGCCTCTACCGAGGAGGACGTGGTCGAGGCGGCGCGGGAGCTGGGCTACCCGGTCGTGTTGAAGGCGGTCTCGCAGGACATCGTGCACAAAACGGAAGCGGGTGCGGTGAAGCTCGACATGCGAGACGAGGACAGCCTGCGTGCGGCGTGGAAGGAAATCGCCGATGCCCTCGACAGCGAAAGCCCGGAGGCGCGCGACGCCGGGGTGCTGGTTCAGCGCATGTGGACCGGAGGGCGTGAGACGATCGTGGGCATGGCGACGGAGCCGCAATTCGGACCAATCGTCATGTTCGGGCTTGGAGGCGTTTACGTGGAAGTGCAGCGTGACGTGGCCTTCCGGGTCCAGCCGGTAAGCACGGTGGACGCGCTCGAGATGATCCGATCGCTGCGTGGATACCGGATCCTGGAAGGTGTGCGGGGTGAGGAAGGCGTGGACCTGGCGACACTGTCCGAGGTGATCGAGCGCGTGAGCCAGATGGTGGGTGACCATCCCGAGATCCAGGAGATGGACATCAACCCGTTCCTGGCGTTCCCGGAGGGCCAGGCCAGCGTCGCGGTGGACGCGCGCTTCAGGGTCGGCCCAGCGGACTCGCCGAAAGGTAGAAGCTGGTGAACCAGGTGCCGGACCCCGTCGCGTGGGAGGACGGGACCGCTTCGTTTCCGGCGAACCTCGGCCTCACGTGGTGGGAGTGCCTGGTCTCTCCCGGCCGGTTCTTCGGCCGTGTGTCGTGGGACGGGCCGTTCTCCCGGCCCGTCCTGTACTTCCTGCTGGTGACGATTCTCGCGGCCATGCTCGGGCTCTTCTGGTTCGTGTGGGGTCCCTGGGGGGCCGCTGAAGAGCTCGGTCTGACCCTCCAGTTGCAGCTCCTCGGCTTCTTTCTGACGCCGTTTGCGGTCCTTCTCGCTCTCGGACTGATCTCGCTGGTGCAGCACCTCTTCGTGCTGTTTCTGGCGCCGGACCGGAGAGGGCTCGGGGCCACGGCCACGGTGCTGTGCTACGGCAGCGGGGTGGGCCTCGTGAGCGCCATTCTCCCGCCGGCCCTCGGGTTCCCGGGGCCGGTCCCGGGTATGTTCCGGGCGACGTACCTGGTGCTGTATGTCATGCTCACGGTGGCCGTGCAGGTCTGGTACGTCGTCGTGCTGGTGATCGGGCTACGGCAGGCCCATTCGACCACGACCGGGCGCGCCGCCGCGATCGTCCTGCTCCCGATGGCCGTCGGGCTGGTGCTCACGGCGGTGCTCGCGATGGTGGCAGTCGCACTGATCGCGGTCGCGGACCTTCCCGTTTGAGCGACCTGCGCCGCGCCACCGAGCGCATCGAAAGGGAGGAGTTCGCTCGCGGGCACATAGGCCCCGGCGAACGGCCCGCCGCGCCGCGTCCGGCGGCTACCATCGTCATGGCATGGGCCCCGCCGCACGAGGGTCCGTTCCAGGTCCTCCTGCTTCGTCGTCCCGACACGGCCCGCTTCGCAGCGGGCGCCTACGTGTTCGCGGGTGGGGTGATCGACGAGTCCGACGGGTCGCCCGAGGCCCAGGACCTCCTGCCTGCCTCGATGCGAGAAACAGAAGCCACCGCCGCCGTCGCCGCCCTCAGGGAGATGTTCGAGGAAACCGGCATCCTGCCAAGCGACGACCCGGTGGACCCGGACCTGGCGACGAAAGTGAGGGAGCGGCTGCTGGCAGGGGACTGTGGTTTTGCAGATGCCGCGGCGTCCCTGGATGCGACGTTTCAAGATCTGCGTGCGGCATACCTGTCCCGCTGGGTCACACCGACCCGTTTCGCGAGACGCTACGACACCCGGTTCTTCCTGACCGTTCTCGAGGCGCCGGAGCCCCCGACCCCGCAGCTCACGGGCGAGCTGGACGGCTATGTCTGGATCGCCCCGGCGGACGCGGTCCGCAAGTTCGCGGCAGGTGAACTCCCGATGTTGTTCCCGACCCGAAGCACCCTGCAGGCGTTGTCCGGAGAAACAGACCTCGTACGGTTGCTCGAGAAGTTCCGGGGCCACGAGCCGGAATGCGTCGAACCCCGACTGCTGATACGTGGAGATTCCGTACGGCCCGTGCTCCCGGGAGACCCGGAGTACGAAGAGGCCGACCGATAGTGACACGTGACCTTCCGGTTGCGTGGTTCGTTTCCCCGAACCCGGGGCCCCTTACCCTCGAAGGGACCTGCTGCTACGCGGTGGGCCGACGGCGGGTCGTTCTGGTGGACCCCGGCCCCGCGATTCCCGGGCAGATCGAGCGGCTCGAGTCCCTGGTGGCGAAGCGGCCGGTGGAAGCGATATGCCTGACCCACGCGCACTCCGACCACTCAGGCGTCGCCGCCCTGGCATCCGAGCGCTTCGAGGCTCCACTCGTTGCGTCAGCCGAAACCCTTGCACGTCGGGACCTGTCGGGTCGGACGCTGGACAGTGGAGGCTCTCTACCGGTGGATGGTGGCGCGTGCTCCCTTCGGGCGATCCGCACCCCCGGACACTCAGCGGACCACCTGGCCTACCTGCTCGAGCCGGGGCGCGCCGTGTTCACAGGAGACCTGGTACTGGGGGTCGGAAGCAGTGCGATCCTCCACCCCGATGGAAACGTGGGGTCTTGCCTCGCGAGCTTCGGTCGTGTTCTGTCTCTCCGTCCGGGCCGCCTCTATCCAGGGCACGGCCCGCCAGTAGACGACGGAGAGGCTCGCCTGAAGCACTACAGGGATCACCGAATAGAGCGACACGCCCAGGTGGTGCACGCCGTCCACTCGGGGGCGCGTTCGGTCGAAGAACTTCGCGTGCTGGTCTACGGTCCACTCGATGTCAGCCTGGAGCGGGCGGCCGATGCCTCGATACGGGCCCACGTGGTTCACATGCGGGAGCAGGGTGAAATGGTGGAGACCCTTGCCGGGCTGGATGACGTGCGCCTGCTTCCCGAGGAAGCATGAGCGAGCGGAAAGCAGGTTCCGTAGCCCTCGGGATCGTCTTCCTGACGGTGTTCCTCGACCTCGTCGGGTTCGGGATCGTTCTGCCCCTGCTTCCGTTCTACGCCACCGATCTCGGAGCCTCACCCTTCGAGGTGGGCCTGATCATCGCCTCCTACTCGGCGATGCAATTCCTGTTCGCCCCGGTGTGGGGAGCGCTCTCGGACCGCTACGGCCGGCGGCCGCTGCTCCTGTTGGGGCTCTTCGGCTCGGCCGCATCGTATGTCGTGTTCGGCCTCGCCCGCTCTCTCGAGGTTCTCCTCCTGTCGCGAGTTATCGCCGGGATCATGGGGGCCAACATCCCGGTTGCCCAGGCCTACATCGCGGACTCCACCACCCTGGAGGGTCGGGCCCGCGGAATGGGATTGATCGGCGCCGCTTTCGGTCTCGGCTTCATCTTCGGCCCGGCGATCGGCGGTGGCCTGAGCCCGTGGGGCTATGGGGTTCCGGGCTTCGTGGCCGCGGGGCTCAGCCTCGCCGCGGCGACGGCCGCCTGGTTCTGGTTGCCGGAGTCCCTGGCGGTAGAGAACAGGGTACGGGACGGATTCGGTGCCCTGTCGGCGGTCACGGGCCGGGCACGTGCCGCTGCGCAGGTCCTGGCGAGGAAACGATTGCGCGAGCCAATCGGCGTGTTCTTCCTCGGCACGATGGGATTCGCGGGGTTCACGACCATCTTCCCGCTGTTCCTGGAGAACCCTCTCGGTCTCACCGCGCTGTACGCAGGCGGGATGTTCGCCCTGGTGGGGATGGTGTCGGCGGGTGTGCAGGGGGCGCTGATCGGTCCGATGGTCGAGCGTTACGGCGAGCAGGCCAACGCGGCATTCGGTGGGGCCGTGCTGTCGGCCGGCGTGATCGCGATGGGCCTGGCGCAGAGCATCGTGGCGACGATCGTGAGCCTGCTGGCCGTCGGGGTCGGCTGGGGACTTCTTGCCCCCTCCCTGCAGAGCCTCGTGTCACGGCGCGCGATGGCCAACGAGCAGGGCCAGGTCCTGGGTGTGAATCAGTCCGCGAGCGCCCTGGCCAGGGTGATCGGGCCGGTGGCTGCCGGCTGGGCCTACGGCGCCCTCGGGCCCGGGATGGGCTTCGTGGCGGGCGGTCTCGTGATCGCGGCCGCGGCAGCCTGGGTACGTGTCATGCCGGGCCGGGAGACTCCGGCGCCCGCTCCTCCCCGCCGACGAGTCGCCGAATGACGGCCTGGTTGGCGGCGGGGAAAGCGTAGCGCGCCAGTTCACCCGGCAGCACCCACCGCGGTGAGCCGGCCCGGCTCTCGCTGATTGCAGGATCGCCTTCGATCCACCGGGCGTGGAACAGGTGCAGCGTGATCCGGAAGTGACTGTAGGCGTGCTGGACCTCGGCTACCTCGCCGACAATCTCCACCTCGATACCAAGCTCCTCCAGCACCTCGCGCCGCGCCGCTTCGGCCGGGGTCTCTCCGGTCTCCACCTTTCCACCGGGGAACTCCCAGAGGCCTCCCAGCAGTCCGTCCTCGGGCCGTCGAGCGATCAACAGTTGAGGCCCCCGCCATACCAGGGCAGCCGCGATGTCCTGGTGCGGGAGGGGTGGACGCCGACGCCGAACCGGGCGGAGGGCGACGGTCCCGCTTTGAAGCGCCAGGCAGTGGCGGGCTATCGGGCACTCGTCGCAGTCGGGCGCGCGCGCGGTGCAGACCGAGCTGCCCAGGTCCATCAGCGCCTGGTTCAGGGGGCCGGCCGCGCCACCAGCCTCCGCGATCAGGTCTCGGCTCAGAGCATCGAGGCAGCCCGGGGTCGGGTTCTCGAGGTCGTACAGTCGGCTGAGCACCCGCCGCACGTTGCCGTCCACGGCCGGCTCGGGTTTACCGAAGGCGATGCTGGCGATCGCACCCGCGGTGTAAGCGCCGATACCCGGAAGGGAGCGCAGAGCGTCAGCGTCTTCGGGCAGCCGGCCCCCGTATCGCTCCCGGACTTCACCCGCCGCCCGGTGCAGGTTACGCGCCCGGCCGTAATAGCCCAGTCCCTCCCACGCCTTCAACACGTCGTCGAGGGACGAGGCCGCGAGGGTCTCCACGTCGGGGAAACGCTCGAGGAAGGACTCGTAGTAAGGGATCACCGTCGAGATTCTGGTCTGCTGGGCCATCACCTCGGCGACCCAGACACGATACGGGTCCGACTCGTTCCGGCCCGGGACGTCGCGCTGGCGCGTCCGGAACCACTCGAGCAGCAATCGGGCGGTCCCGCTCACCCTGTGTCGTTCCTCACCCGGCGTCCGCAGCCGCCTGGGGATCGAGGCCGGGCTGCGCCACAGCGAAACGTCCGTCGAAGAGATGCAACGCGGGACCGGCGAGGTTCAGGCGATAGTCACCGTCCGCATGCGGTTCGTCGGGCACGCGGATCTGCAGCTCACAACCGCCCATCACCCTCAGGTCGAGCCCGGGCTCGCACAGCCCCGCGGCGCGCAACGCGAAGACCGAGGCCATGGCTCCGCTTCCGCAAGCCAGAGTTTCACCTTCCACTCCACGTTCGAACG
>JAUVPT010000228.1 GCA_030598525.1 Gemmatimonadota bacterium | reverse complement strand
CGTGTCGCGCTGCAGTTCGTAGACCGCTTCCACATCCCAGTCGCGCCGCGAACTGACCTGTTGGGAAATCCGCTCCGCCCGGAAGGGGGCTGCATAGTCCGTGCTCACCGCCGTACCAAGGCCGGGCGCCTGCAGATTGTTGGCGCTGGCGAAGAACCCCGCCGCCGGATCGAAGCCCGACGGGTGCATGGCCGGCGGCCAGGTGCCACGGAATCCGTTACCCATTGTCTCCGCTTCCACCGGGAGCGATCCGTCCCATTCCCCGCGCACCGGTACGCGCCCTGCGAGCCGGTAGCCGATGCGGCCCTCGACCGAAGCGAACACCACGTTCTGGTGGGGCTGGGCAAACCCACGCAACGCCCGGTCGAACTCGGCCACGCTCCCGGCCCGGTTCATGTCCCACAGACCCGTGTTCCGCGCGTCCGATGTCGCGGCGGTCCATACAGCTGAGAGATCCGCTCCGAGCCCCGGCAAGACGTCGCTGACGATGGGCCCGCGGACGGTCGCGCGTACCGTGATCACCTCGGGATCCGAGCCCCGGACCTGCAACGTATCCGTACGGACGGCGTATTCGATCCACTCGCCCCTGTCCAGGTACCGCAGGCCGTCCTCCGACGAGGTTTCCACGGCAAAGTCCATGTCGTCGACCATGCCGTTGGTGTAGCCCCAGGCCACCGAGCGGTTGTGCCCTGCGACGATACCGGGAACTCCAGGCAGCGTGAACCCGACGACGTGGTAGTCCGCCGAATCGGCGTGCAGTGCGGCCAGGTACCAGATCGACGGTGCCCTCAGCGACAGGTGCATGTCGTTGGCGAGGATGGGATTTCCGGAACGGGTCCGGCGACCCGAGATCACCCAGGCGTTGGAACCCGAGCGGGCCGAGACCGACTCGAGGATGTCGAACGCCTGCCAGGTCGCGGGCCCCTTCCCGGGGAGGAATTCAACCCTTGCCACTTCCGTCAGTGCCGCGTCGGAATCGGCCCCGGCGTCGTGGGTCGAGGTTCCCGGAGCCGATGTCCGTACGCCGACCGGCAATGGCACCGGACGATCCAGGATGGTGGTTCCCCACTCCGGGTACGGTTGCGAAAGGACCGCAGCCTTCTCCGGCGCCATGTGTTGGGACGCCCAGAAGCGAGAGAGATCGCGGCGCCAGTGCGAGAGGTCGAGATTCATGACCATTCCCACGGCCATCGTCGATATCGGGTCCCAAGCGTCAGGCTTGAAACGGAGGAGCGAGAACTCCGGGGGAAGTGGCTTGCGAACATCTTCCAGCCGCGCGTTCACCCCCACCGCGTAGGCCTGCAGTCGTTCCAGTTCGTCGGGGTCGAGGATCGCGACCGCGTTCTCCGCGGCCCCCCACAGGTCGAGCGTGCGGAGCAACCGATCGGTCTCCACGAGATCTCGCCCGAACAGCTCGGCCAGACGGCCAGCCGCCACCCGGCGGAAGAACTCCATCTGCCACAGTCGATCGGTCGCGTGCAGGTAGCCCAGGGCCCGAAGCATGTCGGTCTCCCGGCCTGCCGTCACGTACGGAATGCCGAACGTGTCTACTTGCACATCCACGGTCTGGAGGATGCCCGGGACGCGGACGCTTCCGCGCGTCGGCAGGGCCGAGCCGGCGAGCCGGAACCAGCCGATGGTGACGAAAACACCCGCGATACACAGGAGAGCGGAAGCGCCGATAGCCAGCCTGCGGTACGAACGCGGGCGGCTCATCCCCGCTCGGAGGATGGAGCGCCGTCGGGAGCGCCCGGGCCGGCCGTGCCGTGCCCGTTCCCAATCCGCTCCGCTTCGGCAAACGTGTAGAACAGCGAGTGATACGCCTGTCCATCCCTGCGAAGGAGGCGCCTGGCGCACATCCGGTCCAGCAATCGCCCGCAGTCGCTCGGCTCCATTCCCAGTACCGGAGCGAGATCGTCGAGGCGGGCGTGGCCGGCCTCGCACACCGCGAGCCACAGGCGCGAAGCCACCGGCTCGACTTCACCGATCAGGAACGGTTCGCCCTCCGGCCCCAGGGCCGCCGCGGCCAGTCCCCGGCGCCGCAGCGCCGAGTCCATCGGGTCCACGTGGTGCTGAGCGACGCCTCGAAACACGAAGAAGTGCTCCGACTCGGCCGACACATCATCCACCGCTCGCAAGATCAGCTTTGCCACCACCTCGTCCGCACAACTGAAGTCGATGACCGCCACGTCACCAAAGTCGAGGACCGTCAGGGAGGTGGCGCCAAGCTCGGAAACGAGCCCCTCGATGGACAGGCGAACGGCACGTCCCGTGTGGCGCGTTACAAGGTTGCGCTGGTACAGGCTGGCCACGGCGATATCCGGCATGGGAGACGAACTTCCCCCGGTCTCCATCGTCACTCGCTCTCCACGTGTGCAGGCATGACAACAAGTATCTGTGCTCCGGGAAAAATCTCAAGACCCGTCCGCATGGGGGCCAGGTCCCCCCACTCCTGGGTAGGGGACGCGATCATCGCGTCTCCACTGCGAATCGCCAGCTCGCCGTGCCATCGATCGACCTGTCTTCGGATCGCCTGCAGACCCTGTCCGCGCCCCGGATCCCGGTGGCGGGACTCGCCGTGCAGCAGGGCCCGCTCGAGGGCCATGCCGGGTGACCATCGCTCGCCGTGTCTCCGCGAGTGCTCGGCCGACAGCGAGCCCTCGAATCCAATACCGACGTCCATCACGGCGAGCATCACCACGTCACGCCCGAGGCGCTCGCGGTAATGGTACGTTTGGGCGCAAACCCAACCGTCGGCCTCCGCGTGCTCGATGATGTTCTGGCACACCTCGGACAGCAGAACGCTGAACTGGATGACGGACGGCCTCGCGTAGTGGAGCTTGTTCAGGAGGATGGTCGCGGCGCGCTCGCGCACCCGCTCTACCACCGCGTGCACGTCGTGGTGCGATCGGATGGGGGTGATCTCGAGCAGTGCGTCGGACGACCCGTGCGCCCGGGCCGGCACGGGCTCCAGGTCGTACACCTCGGGCGCGACGTGCCAGAAGTCCATCCGTTCCCAATAGCCGCGGACCTCGCGACTGTCCGGCGCCTCGATGCTCGGAGCGAACCCCGTCCGCTCCCGCGCCACACGACCCGCGGCCAGGAGCCCGATCAAGCCGTACGGAGAGGTCCAGCGCACGTGCTTCGCGTTGAACAGCACGCGCGCGGATTCGTCCTGCGTGACCTGGTTGAGCGCCCGGATCAGTACCTCGAAACCCTTGTGGTCGAGGACGTCGGGCACCTCGATGACGCGGCTCATGCGATCTCGTTCACCTCTCGATGTCCGCCGTTCGTGCGATTCCCGACAGTGTGTCCGCCAGCCCCACCGTGCCATGCTCCGCCGCGGTCGCCGATGCCAGCCGATTGGCTCTCCGGACCGCCTCCGCTACCCCTGCGCCCGCGAGGAGCGACCCGAAGCAGGTCATCCCCCAGACGTCGCCGCAGCCGGTCGGATCCGTGCTTCCGGCCGGGGCAATCGTCTCTACCGGGGCCGAGCCGGCAGTAGCCCCGTCCGTCTCCGTCAACCATCGGGCATTCGGCCGGGCCATCCACTCTGCTCCCGCCGAACCGAGGGTGAGGAACACGGCGTCCGGTCCGTCGGCCAGCAGGTCTCGCATCCTGTCTCCACGGCTCCCGCCCGCCGGAGACAGGGTCTCGATCTCGTCCTCGTTGACCTGCACCAGGTCGAACGCCCGGAGCCATGCGGTCCGGTCATCGAGCGGGCGAGGCTCGCGAACTCCTCCGTCCCCCACTCCGAGAATCAGCGAGTGGACGTCACACCACGCGGGCCCTTCAAACCGGCTCGCGAGAACCGCCGCGGCTTCGAGATCCAACTCCCAGCCTGATATAAAGTTCACGTACAGCGCGTCGCACGACAGGGCCACCTGCTCGATTTCCGCAGCGGACCAGCCCGGCACGCCT
>JAUVPT010000159.1 GCA_030598525.1 Gemmatimonadota bacterium | reverse complement strand
GGGGTAGCTCGTTACGGGAACCCCGCCCTGGGCGAGCTCGTGATGCGACCTAGTCTCAGCTTCGGCCTACAGAGGTTGGGGTAAGATTTGGGGTAAGAAAGTACGATTTCCTGTCGTTCTACCCCAGATCAGATACGACAGAGGACGCCAGAATCATCGCATGAATACGGTAAATTGTCGTATCTGGCCCTTCTAAGGGTCCGAATGGGGTTCAGGAGGTCGCGAGTTCGAATCTCGCCGCCGAGGGCGCCGTGCTGTTTCTGGATGACACCACAGGTGTGACAGATCGTCCGTTCGGTCTGTATACTACTTGTGCCCCCCTCTACGCGTTTCAGCTCTAGGACGCCTCTAGCGGAGATCACGTCATGAATGTGCTCGTCCTCGGATGCGGCGAGATGGCCCGCGAGGCGATCCGCGATCTGTTCATGGTTGGTTCCTTCGACCGGATCGGTGTCGGGTCCCGTCGGCCGGAGCAAGCCGAGTCCTTCTTCTCTTCTCTCAAGTACGGCGAGGCTGACCTGGCCTCACACCGCATCGACGTTCACGAGCGCGACGCCCTCGTCGGCCTCATGAGGGAATACGACGTGGTATGCAACCTGGCGGGGCCGAACTACCGCAACGCAGTGCCGGTCGCTCTGGCGGCCATCGAGGCCGGTGTCCCGCTGGTGGACGTGATGGACGACTGGGAGACGGCGCTCGAGATGTTCGAGCTCGACGGAATGGCACGGGAGGCCGGGGTCACGATCATCACGGGCCTCGGGGCGAGCCCGGGGGTCACGAACGTCATGGCGCGCGCCGGAGTGGACCGGCTGGATCGAGCGGACGAGATCCACACCGCTTGGATCATGCGAGGGTCGGATCCGGGCGGACCGGCCCTCAGCTACCATTTGCTATACTCCCTTCCACACCAGGCCTTCGTGTACGAGAACGGGCGCATGCGCGAAGTCGTACCGTTCCGGGACGGTGCAGAGACCCTGCAGTTTCCCTATCTCGGCGACGTGGAGGTGTTCCACATCGGGCACCCCGAGCCGTTCATGCTCGCGCGAACCTTTCCGGACATCCGTTACGCTGACGACAAGGCGACCTTCCTGCCGGCGAGTGTGAACGACCTGATCGTCGACCTGGGAAGGACGGCCCGTCCGAATCACGCCATCAAATGGCAGGGGACGGAGACGGACGCGATGGAGGACGCCGCGACCAACCTCCAGGAGGCCTGCAAGGCCATGGTCGACGTGCCCCGGATCGGTGCGCTCCGAACGGAGGTGCGCGGCGAGGTCGAGGGGAAGCGCGCTCGCGTCGTGTACGCGGCACCAGGTCGGATCGGGCAGGGAACCGGGATCTCCGCGTCCATCGGATCGAAGTTCCGGGCCACCGGGGAAGTGGTCCGTCCCGGGGTCCACCCCCCGGAGGCGTGCATCGATCCGGACCTCTTCTTCGACGAGATCCGCAGGCGTGGCATCGGCGACGTGACCGAGACGTTCATCCAGGAGTGACGCGATGGGCACCGTCCATATCAAGCCGCCTCGCTCGACGGGCAACGGGGGACCGAGTCCGGCTTCGATGTTCCGCCTGCCCTGGACGGCGTCCGACAACGCGATGACGTGGCTCGAGCCCACACGGCGGTGCAACATCACCTGCGACGCCTGCTTCGTGGAGAACGACCCGCTGAGCGACAAGCCGCTCGAGGAAATCCGTCACGAGCTCGACGTGATGCTCCAGCTTCGCCGGTGCGACGCGATGCTGATCGCGGGGGGCGAGCCGCTCGTACACCCGCACATCATAGACATCGTGAGAATGGTGCGGGAGCTGGGCGTGAAGCCGGTCCTGGTCACGAACGGGGTTCGGCTTGACCGGGAGCTGGTGCGAGAGCTGAAACGCGCCGGGGCCCACGGGTTCACGCTCCACGTGGACAGCCACCAGAACCGGCCGGGGTGGACGGGGAGCACGGAAAAGGAACTGAACGAGCTGCGGGGCTCGCTGGCGGACCTCCTGCACGACGAGGGCAGGCTCACCTGCGCGTTCAACACGACCGTATTTCCAGATACGCTGCGGGAGGTGCCCGACATCGTCCGGTGGGCCGTCGGGGTGCCGGATCAGGTGCACACGCTGACGCTGATCTGCGTTCGCATGGTGGAGCCGGACTCGCCGTACGACTACTACGTGGGAGCGAGGCGAATCGACATCTCGGCGACGCCCTACGTCTCGGACACGAAGTACTCCAACCTGACCACTGACGACCTGTATCGGGAGATCCGGAAGGTGCTCCCGAACTTCGACTTCTGCGCGTACCTCGGCGGCACGGTGAACCCGCAGGCCCTCAAATGGGTGGTCGGGTGCCGCATCGGTTCCCGCCGGCATACGTACGGCTATTTCGGCGGCCGGAGCATGGAGCTCCTCCAGAACGGCCACCACGCCCTGCGCCGCCGGTACCTGGCGTTCAGTGATCCACGCGCCACGCGCGCCGGCCGACTGTCCCTGCTGCTCGGGACGATCGACGGAAGCGTTCGACGGGCCGGATTCCGGCACATGGGCGCAATACTGAAGGATCCGCGCCGTCTGTTCGAGCGCCTCCACGTGCAGGCGATCTCCGTCGTGCAGCCGGTGGACATCATGCCGACCGGCGAAGCGGACACGTGCGATGGCTGTCCCAACCGGACGTTCTGGGAGGACCGGCTCGTGCCAGCCTGCCAGGCCGAGGAGTACCGAATGTTCGGGGGGCCGGTGCGGGTGGTCCCGCGGCGTCTTCCGCACTGACAGTTCCGTGAGCACGGCGACCGAGGCGGTGTTTCAGTCGGAGCGGGAGTGGGTGAGACGCCTCCGACCCATGGCCGCCGTCGTCGTTCTCCACATCGCCCTGTATTACCTCGTAAACGCTGTCAACAGCGCGCGGCCGGCCACGGCCCTGTTCGACTTCGGGTTGCCGATCGATGGCCGGATTCCGTTCGTTCGGTCCAGCGTGATCGTGTACTACCTGGGCGACGCGTACATCCTCCTGTGGGGGGCGTATATCCTCGGCCGACTGACGCAACCGGGCTTCCGCAGAGCGATCATGGCGTATGCCGGGATGATCGTGGTCGGCGCGGCGATTCAGCTGGCATTACCTGCCCGCGCCCCGTGGCCGGCTGACCCGGCGGCCATGCAGGCCTGGGTGCACGATTCGATCGCGCTGCGTGCGTACGCCTGCCTGCCGTCGATGCACGTAGCGCTATCGGTCCTGCCGGCGGCCCTGTCCGTTGCGGTCCTCGATCGGCCGGCCGCCAGGTGGGCGTCTGTGCTTGCCGTCGTACTGATCACGATCTCGACCCTCACCCTGAAGGAGCACTACTTCCTCGATGCCGCGACGGGGACACTGCTCGGCCTGTCCGCCTACGCGTTCTGGCGCACAGCCGGTCGTCGCGACCACGCCCGAACGCGCCTCACTTCCCGCGAGGAGGTGTCGTGATGCCGATCGATCGGGACAAGCTGTACAGACTTCCGTGGTCGAAGGTCGACACGGCCGGCGCGTGGGTCGAAGTCACCGACTCGTGCGACTTTCGGTGTCCCGGGTGCTACCGGCACCGGCTGTCAGGTCACCGGTCGCTCGACGAGGTGAAGGAGGAGGTAAAGACGATCCGCCGCCTGACGAACTGCGATCGGATAGCGGTGGCCGGAGGAGAGCCTCTGCTGTGGCCACACACGGTCGAACTGATCGAGTTTATCGCACAGAACGGACTCAAGCCGGTCCTGCTGACTCACGGTGAGCATCTGACGGAAGAGCTGGGCCGAGACCTCCAGAGGGCGGGTCTGGCCAAGTTCCATTTCCACGTGGACGCGGGCATGCAGCGGCCCGGGTGGACGGATCGCACGGAAGCCGAGATGAACGAGCTGCGCCAGCACTTCGCCGACCTCGTGTGGGAGCTGGACGGTGTGCAGTGCGGCTTCAACATCACGGTGTTCAAGTCCACCCTGCCGGAGCTGCCCGAGATCCTCGAGTGGTGCCGCCGGAACATGCACAAGGTCCAGCACGTGTCACTCGTCGCGTTCCGCTCGATTCCCGTGGAGGACGGGTTGCGCTACCGGGCGGGAGAGCGGTGGATCGACCCCGGCCTGTTCCAGCACAGCACGAGGGACCTCGAGGAGCTCACCGTGACCACGGAAGCGATGCTCGATGTGCTGCAGGAGCATGATCCAGGGTACCGGCCGTGCACGTACCTGTCCGGAACCACCGCACCCGAGACGCACAAGTTCCTGGTCACGGTTCAAGTGGGCTCGGAGCGCGGTGTATATGGATACCTGGGACGACGGACGCTCGAGATCCTCCAGGTGGGGTATCATCTCGCCAGGGGACGCTATCCGGCGTTCCTTCAGCAGACCCGCGTCGGCCGTAAGCTGTTCCTGATGGCCGCCTTCGATCCCGAGGTGCGGCGGGCCGCCCAACGATATCTGAGGGCGGCGGCCAAAGATCCGCGTCGCTGGATGGAGGGAATCTACACGCAGTCCATCTCGCTTCAGCAACCGAACGAGATCCTGCGGGGCGAGGCCAACCTGTGCGACGGCTGCCTGAACATGATGCTGCACGAGGGCCGGCTCATCCCGTCATGTCGACTGGATGAGTATCGTCTGTTCGGAGACCAGGTCGTCCCCGTCCCGGCGGGCAGGACGGAGGTCGTGTCCGCATGAGCGGCGGAGGTGGCCCGATGCCGAGGATACTGCTCACCACGGCGCACCGTCCGATGGGGGTCGAGAGCGACACGTGCGGCCCGAACGTGCAGGCGGAGATGTATCACGCCCAGGTCACGCGGGCGCAGGACCTGTTAAGCATACGCTCGGTGTGCAACGGCTGGGGCCTGCAGTTCATCGCCGCCAACCTCGAGGCCCCCGTCACGGTGCTCCATTACCCGACGAAGCGACGGTTCCT
>JAUVPT010000010.1 GCA_030598525.1 Gemmatimonadota bacterium | reverse complement strand
CCAATCATGTCGCCTCCTCGAGCTCGACGACGACCTGGTCGCGGAAGCGGGCGTCTACGGAAACGATCCGGCCGCGGTCCGTGCACTCTCCGATCGCATCCTCGGCCCGCAGGAAGGCCACTTCCGCGTCGTCGAGGGGGAGGATGACCGTCTCGGCGTGGCTCCCGTCGAGGAGAAGGAGCTCGATCGCGTCTCCGGTCGAGCGGCGGATCTCTGAAACGCGGCGGACGAAATCAGGGCTCAGGCGGTCCAGGCGCTCCATGACGGCGAGCACGCGCCGCGAGTCTTCGTCCGACACTCGGCTGGCCTCGACCGTCGCCCGCAGAAGGATCGGAAGGTCCAGCGCGTGAAGCGACGGATCCAGCGGGAGGATCATCCCCTTGCCGTCCACCGGCTCCAGCGCGGGAGCGGCGACCAGGGCTACCGGCCGCACCTCGCGAAGCTCGATCGACAGACGATTGAAGCCCTGCCGGCGAACGCGGGCCTCCTCGACCAGCGGATGGGTCTCGAGGCGGGCCTCGGCGTCGGAGTGGTCGTCCCACGCTGATGCATCGGGCAGGATTCCGGCCAGTGCCCGCGTCACATCCACGGGGACGAAGCGTGCTCCCGTTACTTCGATGCCCGCCACACGAAATGCCGGCACGGTCCTCATCAGGGCCGGTCCCCACATCGGGCTTCCGATGCCGAGTGCGGCCGCCACTCCCACTATCGCCAGGCGGCGACGCGTCTGCCGACTCACGGAGCAGCTCCCACCGAAGAGAGATCTTCGGGCTCGAACCCCCACAGGCGGATCTCGGGCTCCAGCTCAATGCCCTCTGCCTCGAGCACGCGGCGCCGGGTCTCGGCCATCAACCCGATGACGTCCGCTGCCGTCGCGTCCCCGACGTTCGCGATGAAGTTGGAATGCTTCTCCGTGATCTGCGCTCCACCGCGGACGGCCCCCCGCATTCCGACTCGATCCACGACTTCCCAGGCCGAGCCGTGCGGTGGGCCGGGGTTCTTCCAGATCGACCCGCACGAGGGCAATTCGTAGACCTGCGCTTCGACCTTGAGGCGACGGCGCTCGGCATGAAGCGCGTTCACGGCGATCGGCTCGCCGAGTGGCGCCGCGAACCGTGCCCCGATGAACACCCACTGCTCGGGGACCTGGATCGACCTGTATCCAGGCGCCGCCTCGTCCGGCTGGATGCGAACGCGATCTCCTGAGGGCGTCATCGCCTCCGCCCACACCACTCTGTCCCACAACCCGATTTCCGCTGACCCCGCGTTCATGCGAAGGCCACCACCCACGGTACCGGGCACCGCCTCGAGGAAGTCCCACCCCACCCTGCCCTCGCGCCGCGCGTCGCCGACCAGCGCGGGCAGACCGGCTGCACCGCCCGCATCGACGACGTCAGCCGAGATCTGCAGATGATCGAACTCTCCTGACAGCGAGATGATCGGCTCCCGGACTCCTCGATCGGAGACGAGGACGTTGGCACCCCAACCGAGGACGCGGTACGTGGAGCCCTCGAGTGGCTCGAGTCCGCCCGCGAGCTCGAGGGGGCTCGCGAATCGCGCGAATCGCTCGGCCGGTCCCCCGATTCGGTAACGGGTCAGGGACGCCAACGGCACGTCAGACTCCCACACCGCACGCCCCCTTCCCATCCGCCACGTCGTGGGCCAGTAGCGTGATGTCGCCGGCGCCCATGAACAGCACCACCGAATCGGCGGGCAGCCCGTCCACCCAGTCGGGGACCTCGGCAGCGGTCACCACATCGGCGAATCCGCTCGAGGCGTCCGTGACGAGTCGCGCGGTCACCCCCGGTATCGGCGCCTCGCGCGCCGGATAGATCGGCAGCACCAGCGCCTCGTCCGCTGCCGTGAGGGCCGCAGCGAATTCTGCGGCCATCTGCCGCGTCCGACTGTACAGGTGCGGCTGGAACACGACCGCCAGCCTGCGTCCGGGCCATGCCTCGCGGACCGCCGCGACCGACACCTGGACTTCCGTCGGGTGGTGAGCGTAGTCATCGAGGATCACGCGCCCGCCGCGATCGTCCAGGCGCTGCAATCTTCGATCGACTCCCGAGAATCCGACCAGCGCGCCGGCGAGCGTTGTGGAATCCAACCCGATCCGAAGACCCACGGCGAGTGCCGCTCCCGCGTTCTGCGCGTTGTGATCCCCGGGTGCACCGAGATCGAACGCGAAGGATCCGTCGCCTGACTCGAAACGGCAGGTCTGCATCGTGCCGCGACGGCTCACGATCTCGACTCGATAGTCGGCCGCCGGATCGAGGCCGTAGGTCATGACGGATTCCAGCCCTTCGACGACCGGACCGACCCCTGGCCCTTCCGCGCAGGCGAGTATGCCGTCCTTGCCGGCGGCCCGTCCGGCGAACTCGCGAAACGAGGACCGGAGGTGCTCGGGACCCTCGTAACACTCGAGGTGCTCGGGCTCCACGGATGTGATCACGGCGAGGCTCGGATTCAGCTCGAGAAATGACCGGTCGTACTCGTCGGCTTCGGCGATCGCCACGCCGCTTCCGATGCGCGCGTTTCCGTCCCACTCCTGCACGCGCCCACCCACCAGGACGAGGGGGTCGAGCCCACCTGCCTCGGCCACACGTGCGGTCATGGCGGTGACCGTTGTCTTGCCGTGGGTCCCGGAGACCGCGACAAGGCGGCGGTCGTTCAGCAGCGCCCCCATGGCCTGCGCCCGCTTGAGGACGGGCACGCCCGCCTGCCGGGCCGCCCGGAGAACGGGGTGGTCGTGCGGCGCCGCCGACGTGTGCACCACGAGGCCGGCGTCCGTGGCGGAGACCATGTCGTCCGAATCCACGAACCGGATGCCGTGGGTCTCGAGCCGGCGAGCCTCCGGCGTGACCAGGAGGTCGGAGCCCACCACCCTGTAACCCTCAGATGCCAGTATCCGGGCCAGGCCAGTCATTCCCGCTCCCGCGATCCCCAGGAGATAGATCGACGCCCCGGGGGCGGGCAGGTGACTCCGGTCGGGAGGCCGACGCTCAGCCATCGGTTCTCTCCCCCGCCCGGTCGGCCAGTTTGATGAGCTCGGCCGCGATCCTCTCCGCCGCGTCCGGGCGGCCTCGACGACGGCTCGCGGCGGCCATTCCCGAGAGGCGGCCAGTGTCATCCATGAGGGCGAACAAGTCGCCCCACAGATCACGACCCCTCACGGAATTCTCCTCCCGCATCAGGGCGGCCCCCGCCGACACCATGGCGCTCGCGTTGAATCGTTGGTGATCCCCCGCCGACGTCGGGAGCGGAACCAGGATGGCCGGTACACCCCCGGCCGAGAGCTCCGCGCAGGTCATCGCTCCCGACCGACAGACAGCCAGTGATACGCGGTCCAGCTGGCCGCCGAGCTCCGGTATGAAGGGGACGACGCGAATCTTCGCCGCGCTGGATGTCTCTTGCACGCGGGCCGCGACGGAATCGTGGTTCGACTGTCCCGCGACCCAAACCATCGTCACATCCGTGGGCCAGGCCACGACGTCGGCCAAACCATCGAGGAGCAGCTCGTTCAGCGCCCGCGCTCCCTGGCTTCCGCCGAATGCCAGGACGATCCGGCCCTCGGGCCAATCGAACGGCCGGGTAACGGGACCCACAGCCACGGGGTTGCCCAGCTCGAAGATCTCCGTGTCCCGGCCGGGCCGAATCCGAGCGCGTGCCTCCGGGTATCCCAGGTGTATCTGATCCACCCGCGGCGCGAGAGCCCGGGTCACCAGGCCTGGCATCGCGTTTTGCTCCTGGATGGCGGTCGTCACACCTCTCGCCACACCCCACGCCACCGCGGGCCCCGAAGCATACCCACCCGTGCCGACGACCAGCTGCGGGCGGAGTCCCGAGAAGACCCGGCTCAACCCTCCGAGCACGGCAGGTGAGCTGGTCAACAGGCGCCAGTTGCGCCATGGTTTCGAGCGGTACAGAGGCTCCAGGGGAAGCAGCCGATAGGGCCAGCCGGAGTCCGGGAGCACCTTTGCCTCGATCCCGCGGCGAGCTCCGACGAGCATCACCTGAACGTCCGGCGCCGCCCGTTGCAGGGCCGCGGCCAGATTCAGGGCCGGAACCAGGTGTCCACCTGTCCCACCTCCCGAAAGGAGGATGCGGTATGCCACGATTCAGGCTCTCCCTCCTTTCGAGACGTTGAGAAGGATTCCCGTCATGCCGAGCATAAGGATCAGGTTGGTTCCGCCGGCCGAGATGAACGGAAGGTTGATCCCCGTGGTGGGCAGAAGCCCGAGCGCCACTCCGATGTGCCCGAAAGCAGCGAAGGCGACCAGGGCCGTGATGCCCACGGCCACCAGGCGTCCGTAGAGGTCCGGGGCCGCCCGGGAGATCCGCAGGCCGAGGAGCGCCCACGCGAGGAAAAGCAGGATCACGGCTGCCGCCCCGACGAAGCCCCACTCCTCAGCGATGATCGAGAAGATGAAATCGTTCTGAGGCTCCGGCAGATACGACATCTTGAGGCTGCTGCGTCCGAAGCCGACGCCGAACATTCCGCCCGATCCGACCGCCATCAATGACTGCTTGAGCTGGTATCCGCCGGTAGCCGCCGTGGAGTCCGGGTTCATGAACGCCGTGACCCGAGCCATCCGATAGCCGCTTCCCATGACCTGCATCCAGAGCACCGGCAGTGTGGCCGCACCCAGCATCACGAAATGCCCGAACCGGGCCCCGGCCGTGAACAGGACGGTGGCCGCGACGGCCGCGATCATCACCGCAGCCGAGAAATGAGGCTCCAGGAGCACGAGCAGGCACACCAGGCCGAGCACCAGGAGGAACGGCAGGAGTCCGTAGCGGAAGCTGTGCAGGCGGTCCTGCTTCTTGACCGCTATCGCCGCGGTCCACAGGACGACGGATATCTTGGCCAGCTCCGACGGCTGCACCGTCAGGCCGACATCGAGCCAGCGCCGCGCGCCGTTGATACGAGGCGCGATCGCTTCGGTGCCCGGCAGGACCAGCGCGAGCAAGAGGAGGATAGTCAGGCCGAGGAGGGGCCACGCGAGTCCCTGGTAGAGGCGGTAGTTCAGCACGCTGGCCACGGCCAGGATCACGAGTCCGACCCCTGCCCGGTTCACCTGCTGAAACAGGTAGTGGCTGTCCTCGAGTCCCTGCACCTGGGCGACGTACGAGCTGGCGCTGTACACCGAGATCAGGCCGAACGCCACCAGCGAGAGCGTCACGGCCAGAAGGGCACGACCGGTCACCGACGGACGGGAGCTCGCCGGCCTCATCGGAAGCACGCTGAGCAGGCGGGAAGCGCTCACGAAACGCCTCCACCGACCGGCAGGGCCTGGAACGCAGCTTCGAACGCACGCCCGCGCTCTCGGTAGTTCGGGAACATGTCGTAACTGCTGCAGGCCGGTGACAGGAGCACGACGTCCCCGGACTGCGCGAGGTCTGCCGCGGCCCGCACCACTGCGTCGATCCCGCTCTCCACCGTCAGGGCATCCACGCTTCCCCTCAGGTCGGAGACAACGCGCGGAGCGGCTTCGCCGTATGCCACCACCGCCCGCGCCCGCTCCCGCACGTCAGTGGCAAGACTCGAGTAGGGCTCGCCCTTGTGCCTGCCGCCGAGTATCAGAACGACCGGGCGGTCGAAGGACCTGAGGCCTACAGCGGTGGCGGATACGTTCGTGGCCTTGGAGTCGTTCACCCAGAGCACACCGTCTCTCTCGCCGATGGGCTGCAAGCGATGCGGCAGAGCTTCGAATGACGCCAGTCCAGAGGCAATCGCCTCGGGCTCGACACCGGCCACGGTGCACGCGAGGCCTGCCGCCAGGGCGTTTGCCACGTTATGCGGTCCGAGCAGGCGAAGGTCCGAGCTTGGCATCCATTCCACCTCGGAGTCGAGACGGCACTTCAGGATTCCGTCGGGTCCAGTCCACGCTCCACGATCCACGGGCCCGCGGGTCGAGAAGTGAAGACGCTCGCCCATGACTCCGGTCGCGAGATCGATGCAGGCCGGATCGTCGGCGTTCAGCACCCAGAATGAGTCGGCGGTGGCTGAATTGAAGAGACGCCGCTTGTCGGCGTAGTAGCTATCGACGTCTCGATACCGGTCCAGGTGGTCGGGAGAGAGGTTGAGCAGCACCCCGACGTCGGGAGCGACGGTCTCCTGGTCGGCCAACTGGAAGCTGGACAGCTCCAATGCCACCCAATCCGGCTGCGGGCTCAGCAGAGCAATCTCCGACAGGGCGAGCCCGATGTTCCCCGCCGCAACTGCCCTCCGTCCGCCAGCCTCGAGCACGTGCGCAGCAAGACCGGTTGTGGTGGTCTTGCCGTTCGTGCCCGTGATCGCGATCACCCGACTGTCGAGATCGCGCCAGCCAAGCTCGACTTCCGCGATCGTGCGGATCCCTGCCTCGCTTACGCGGCGCCTGATTTCGGAGGTGGGTCCGATTCCAGGACTCACGACGACGAGGTCGGCGGTCAGGACGCGCTCCATGTCGTGTCCGCCGGTTTCCGTGTCGATCCCCTCAGCCGCCAGCCGTGCCGCAGCCGCAGTCGGACCCGGCCCCCTGGACACGTCGCTGGCATAGACGACACCGCCGTTCGAGGCCGCGAGGCGAGCCGCCGCCTCTCCCGATACGCCCAGCCCGAGCACCGCCACCGTTGACCCGGCCGCGAAGGCCGGCAAACGGTCCCTTTCACGCCTCATCATCACCGCACCTTCATGGTCGCCAGACCCGTGAGAGCGAAGATGATCGCGAGGATGTAGAAGCGGATCACCACCCGGGTCTCCGGCCACCCGAGCTGTTCGAAATGGTGGTGCAGCGGCGCCATCCGGAACACCCGTCGGCCAGTGCCCGTCCGTACCCGAGTGTACCGGAAGACGGACGTCTGGATCATCACCGACAGGACTTCCAGGACGAACATTCCGCCCACGATGATCAGCAGAAGCTCGGACTTGAGCAGCACGGCCACCGTGCCGATCGCCCCACCCAGGGCCAAGGATCCGGTGTCCCCCATGAACACCATGGCGGGCGGTGCGTTGAACCACAGAAAACCGATGGCCGATCCGGCGACAGCCACTGTAAACACGGTGAGTTCACCGGCTCCCGGCAGGTATGGGAGACCCAGGTAGAACGAGGTGTCGACACGACCCATGACGTATGCGAACACGGCGAATGCCAGGGCGGCGATGGCGCTCAGCCCGGCAGCCAGCCCGTCGAGACCGTCCGTGAGGTTTACCGCGTTCGCGCTTCCCGCCACGACGAGGGCCACGAACAGCGGGAACACGAACGGGATGAACGCCAGGTGCACGGTCTTCAGGAACGGCACCAGCCGGTGCGTCACATCGTCCGCGGCAAGCGGCTGGCTGAGCAGCAACACGCCGAGGGCCAGCCCGGCGACCATCTGCCAGAAGAACTTCTGACGCGCTATCAGACCGCGAGACTCGTGGCGCACGACCTTGAGGTAGTCGTCCCAGAAACCGATCGCCCCCATCAGGAGGGTCATCCCGACCGCGATGTTGACGTAGGGATCAGCGATCTTCGCCCACAGCAGGGTCGAAACGACGATGGCGATCAGCATGATCACGCCACCCATCGTCGGCGTCCCGGCCTTCTTGCGGTGCGATTTCGGGCCATCGACGCGAATGACCTGCCCCACTCTTCCTCTCTCGAGGCGTCGGATCACCACGGGTCCGACGATGAACGACACGAGGAGGGCCGTGACCATGGCTCCAGCCGCCCGAAACGAGATGTACTGAAACACGTTGAAGATGATGTGCCGGTCGGCCAGTGGGAAAAGTAGCTCGTAGAGCATCAGGCATCTCCTCCCGTGAGCGAGTCGATCACCCGTTCGAGCTTCATCCCCCGGGAGGCTTTCACCAACAGCACCTCGTCACCTTGCTGGCGTTCGGACAGCTCCTCGGCCGCAGCCTGCACGGTCGAGGGGTACAGCACCGTAACGCCTTCCGGGAGGTCCATGGCCTGGAAGGCGGCTTGGAACGCCCCGAGCGCGACGACGAGCGTGAATCCGGCCCGCAGCAGGTCCGCCGCGACCTCCGCGTGCGCCGTCGACTCAGCCGTTCCCAGCTCGAGCATGCTTCCCGCCACAGCGGCAAGCCGGCGCCCCGGGAAACCCTCTGAGCAATAGCGTATCGCGGCGGCGAACGACTCCGGGTTCGCGTTGTAGCAGTCAGCCACGATCGTGAGTTTCCGTACCTGGATCAGCGCCCCACGGAGGCCCACCGGTCGATACCCGGCCAGTCCCCTGGCGACACCAGCCGGGCTCACCCCGAGACCCGTAGCGGTGGCGGCTGCGATGAGCGCGTCCCTGAGGTGGTGTTCTCCGCCCACGGGCACGGCATAGTCCACTCCCGCGAGCCTGAAACGGGCCTGCTCAGGGCCCACGTGCCAATCGGAGGGACGAAAATCGCTCCCCGGCCCGAGGCCGGCCGTCACCACATCGCCGCGCACCTCTCGGGCCCGCGCCGGAAGAACCTCGGGAAGCTCGCCCACTACGGCACAACCGGAGGTGGAAGCGCCGCGAATCAGGTCGAGCTTCTCCTCGAGAACCCCCGTGACGTCTCCAAGCCCCTCCAGGTGCGCAGGCCCTACGGTGGTGATCACCGCGTCGTCGGGTTCGGCGATCGCGGTCAGGCGCTCGATTTCGCCAGGTTCGCTCGAGCCCAGCTCCAGCACCCACACGTCCGTTTCCTCTTCGGCGGCCAGGATGGACAGGGGGAGCCCCACCTGGTTGTTCAGGTTGCCCTGGGAGGAGTGGACCCGTTTTTCGGATCCAACGGCGTGAGCCAGCATTTCCTTGACCGTGGTCTTTCCCGACGATCCCGTCACCCCGACCACACGTGCACCGCACCTCCGCCTGTGGAAACGGGCCAGGTCACCGAGCGCGGCTGTCGTATCGGGAACGGTGAACACGGGAAAGGCCACCTCAGCATGGTCCGACCCGCCTGAGACCAGGGCCCCCGCCGCTCCGAGACGCTCGGCGAGCTCGACGAACTCGGCCCCGTCGAAACGCTCTCCGCGGAGGGCCACAAAAAGGGCGCCAGGCTGAAGATCGCGCGTATCGGTCGATACGGACGAGAAGTCAGTGACCGCTTCGCCTGTGGGGAGACCGAGAGCCTGGCACACCTCCGAAGCCGTAAACCGGGCGGCCATCAACTCGGATCTCCCACCATGCGGGCACGCACGATCGCCGCCTCGTCGAACGGAATGCGCTCACCGGCGATGTCCTGGTACGTCTCGTGTCCCTTTCCAGCCAGGACCACCACGTCGCCGGATCCGGCCTCGCGGAGCGTGAAGTCGATCGCCTCCTCCCTGTCGAGAATCACCCGGTACGAGCCTGCCGGCATGTCGCGAATGACGTCGGCGCAGATGTTGGACGGATCCTCGGACCTCGGATTGTCCGTGGTGATGACTGCCAGCGCCGTATGGCGAGCTGCGATCTGTCCCATCACCGGACGCTTGCCCCGGTCCCGGTCCCCACCGCATCCGAACACGATGTACAGGTTCCCCTCGGTCAATCCGGCCAGGGTCTCGAGGACCCGGGTGTAGGCATCGGGCGTGTGCATGTAGTCGCGGAGCACGAGCGCCGGCCGGTCGGCCAGCACTTCCATGCGCCCGGGCACCTGGGGCGCCGTCGATAGCCGCTCGGCGACGAGCCCCGCATCCATTCCGAGGCCCCACGCGGCGGTGGCGGCGGCCAGGGCGTTGTGGACGTTGAACTCGCCCAGGAGTGGCAGGTGGACCGGCCAGCTTCCGTCCGGGGTCTCCAGCAGCCAGTCACTACCCTCCGCCGTGTGGCGCACTCGCGCCGCGCGTACGTCGGCGGACGCCCCAAGTCCATATCGCACGACCCGGCGACCGGCAAAGTCCTCGCCCGACCAGGCCGGGTCATCGGCGTTTACGGCGCACACGCCCTGCGGGCCTACCTGGTCCGCCAGTCGGAGCTTGGCCGCACGGTACGATTCCAGATCCGGGTGATAGTCCAGGTGTTCGTGCGTCAGGTTGGTGAACACGGCTGCGTCGAAGCTCAAGCCCGCGACACGCCGCTGATCGAGGGCGTGGGACGAGACCTCCAGGGCCACGAATCGGGTGCCCTCATCCCGGAGTTCCCGAAGAGTCGCCATGAGATCGAGCGGGTCCGGCGTGGTCAGGCGACCGGAGTGCCGCTCGCCGGTCGCGTCGAACCACCCGAGAGTGCCGACCGCGGCCGAAGGGGCCTCGCCGGCCAGGATGTGGCGGGCGATGAGGGAGGTGGTCGTCTTGCCGTTCGTCCCGGTCACCCCGACCAGCGAGAGCCCGGCCGCCGGATCACCGTGCAGCAGAGACGCCGCGTGAGCTGTTCCGGCACGCGTATCGGAGACGACGAGCTGGGGAAGGTCCACAGCCGGCTGAGCTTCTTCGACAAGGGCCGCGGCCGCCCCCGCGGCCGCGGCCCTAGCGACGAACTGGTGTCCGTCGAACTCGGTGCCGCGCAGTGCGCAGAACAGGACACCGGGCTGCACCTCCCGGGAGTCCGTGACAACGCCCGCGAACCCGGGCGGCGGATTTCCCTCCCACCGCGGGCTCAGCCCGTGCGCCTGCAGCCTACGTTCGAGATCCTGTCTCTGTATCACACCCGGGTTCTTTTCCGCGTTCCTGTTGATCCTGGTATCGGCCACACTGGCCGTGGGTGCACCGTGCACGTCAACGCAGAAGAATTGTCGCGCCGCGAACGACGCGGGCACCTGCCGCCGGTTCCTGCCGGGTCACACGGCCGGACCCCTTGAGTTCGACCCGCAGGCCCATCTCGTGGAGCCGGGCGACGGCGATCCTCGTCTCGAGTCCCTTGAGGTCCGGAAGTCTCTGACTGCGCTCCGTCGCAGTGGGTTGGGGGACATCCCGGGCGGCGGCGAACTGAAAGGGCGACCCGGTCGTCTCCCCGGCATCCCACTCGAGACGAACCCTCCTGTGCGGACCTGCTCCGGTCTCGATCAGGCCGCGGCCCCGCGTCGCCAGGATCGCCTGCACTACGGCCCGCGTGACTGGCGCGGCCGTCAGACCTCCGTACACGGACCCCTTCGGGTCCTCGAGCTTCGCCATGATTACGAGCTGTGGATCGTCCACGGGCGTGTAGCCGACGAACGACGCGGCGTAGCGTCGATCGCCGTATCCGCCCCCGGAAGCGATCCTCGCCGTACCTGTCTTTCCCGCTATCTCCAGGGTCGCCAGGGAAGCCTCGGTTCCCGTTCCACCCTCGCCAACCGCTGCGTGGAGAACGCGGGTCACTTGCCGGGCCGTGCCTCCCTCGATGACCTGCCGAATCGGGCGCCTCTCGAAACGCCACCCCGTTCCGTCACCGGAATCGACCTCCCGCACCAGGGCCGGCTCGAGCAGTGTGCCACCGTTGGCGAGCGCTCCGTAGGCCATCACCAGCTGCAGGGACGTCGTCAGCATCTCGTAGCCGATGGCGAGCGACGCGGGACTGAGGGCCGACCACCGGTCCGGCCGACGCAGGAGTCCTGACGATTCGCCGGGGAGATCGATTCCGGTGGGGGTTCCGAAACCGAAGTCTCGCAGGTAGCGGTACTGTATGCCGGGCTCGACGCGCTCCGAGAGTTTCGCCGCCCCGATGTTGCTCGAATACTGGATCACCTCGGCCACGGTGATCGTATCGTACGGATGCACGTCGGTGATCACCCGATGAGCGGTCCGGAACTCACCCCTTTCCGCGTACACCCGATCGTCGAGCCGCGCGAGATCCTCCTCGAGCAAGGTGGCGAGAAGGAACGGTTTGACGGTGGAGCCCGGCTCATAGGGAGACGTGAAGGCCGGGATCGTACCGGTGCTGCCCTCTCGGCGGGATGCAACGGCAAGGAGCTCTCCGGTCTTCGGGTCGGCCATGAGGACATCGCCGCCCGAGGACCCGGTCTGCACCAGGGCCGTTTCCAACGCCGCCTCGGCGATCGCCTGCAGGTTCGCGTCGATCGTCAGATAGACGTCCCTGCCCGGTCTCGCCGGATTGTCGGGACTCGTGAGAATCGGGTACAGCTCGCCGCGGGCATCGCGCCTCCCGACGAACTCACCCGGAGTGCCGCTCAACAGCGAGTCCAGGACAAGCTCGAGTCCCGATCGACCATGGCCCTCGGCGGTCACCGCGCCGAGGAGTGCCCGGGCGAGGTCGCCCTCGGGATAGACGCGGGTGATCACCGGCTCGAATTCCACCGCCGGTCCCACGCGATGCGACAAAGCGTCCCGCTCGCCGATCCCGACCTGGCCGATCGCTATCCACCCCGTGGACCGACTCGTCAGCCGGCGGCTCTGGGATCGTGAGAGATCGAGCATCGCGGAAATCGCTTGAGCGTCCCGCCGGATGTCCTTGGATTGGGCCGGTGCAAAGAACGCACGGTATTCCTGCCGGGAGAGCGCGAGGGCCTTGCCGTTTCGGTCGTAGATCGCTCCCCGTGCTGCCGGCAATGGGACCGTCTCGGTCGTCTGGGTCTCCACCTGCTCCTGCCACTGACTACCCTGGACGATCTGGAGCTGGGCGGCACGACTCACGAACGCCGTAGCGAGCACGGCGAGCACGGCAGCGAACAGTTGAGTCCGCCGGCCGTGCGTCTTCTTCGCGATCTTGTGGGATCTCCTGGTTGCCATGCCTTGTCGCTCCCCGCCCCTTAGGGTCCGACGTCCGGAAGGTGGACCACTTGGTCGTCCGTGGCGGGCCGCAGGCCGAAGCGGGCCGCCGCTACCAGGATCCGCTCACGCGAAGCGAGCGAATCGACACGCACTAGCTCCTCGGACTGGCGCAGCCGAAGCACTTCCTCCTCCGTGCGGAGTTCGTTGATCGACTCGGCGAGCCTCCGTCCCTCGGCGGTCCGATCGACCGACACGATCAGGGAGCCGACCACTGCCGACACGCAGCCCGCCACGAGCAACTGTCGCCTTCGGGTACCAGGTCTCGCGCGACGGCGCCCTCTCCGGCGGGCCGGTTTCCTGGTCATCCCCGGATCCACCCGCGGAGACGCGCGCTGCGGGCCCGCGGATTCGCAGAGACCTCCGTCTCCGTCGGCCGCATGGGCTTCTTCGTCAGACGATGCCCCAGCGCGTGGCCACGGCACGTGCATATGGGAAGCTCGGGTGGACAGACACACTCCCGACTCCACTCCCGGAATGTCTCTTTCACGATTCGATCTTCCAGTGAGTGATACGAGATGACGACCAGCCGCCCCTCCGTCTTCAGAAGCCGCGCGATCGCATCCAGTCCATCGCGCAGCGCTTCCAGCTCTTCGTTTACGGCGATCCTGACGGCCTGGAACAGACGCGCCTTGTCTCTTGGAGACAGGGGTCTCCAGAGCGCTGTCGAAGCGGCTGCAACCAGATCGTCCGCAGTGCGCAGCGGTTTCTGCTGCCGGCGCCGGGCGATCTCCCGGGACATTCCCCGCCACTTCCGCTCTTCCCCATAGTCCCGGAAGATCTTCCCCAGCTCTTCTTCAGACGCGGTGTTCAGCAAGTCGGCCGCGGTTCTCCAACCACCGGTTGTCCCGCCCATCCGCATGTTCAACGGTGTGCCCCGGCGGAAGGAGAAGCCGCGCGCCATCGTGTCGATCTGGTGGGACGACACGCCCAGGTCCAACAGGGCTCCGTCCAGACCGACGTCTATGTATTCCTCCAGCAATTCCGCGGCATCGCGGAAGTTCCCTGTCATCACTCTTGCCCGGTCTCCGAAGCCGGCCAGTCGCTCCCGCGCTGCCGCTACCGCCTCGGTGTCCTGGTCCAGGCCGATCAGTGTCGCGCTCGGGTTCGCCTCGAGAATCCGCTGAGCGTGTCCTCCGCCACCGACCGTCGCATCGAGAAACCAATGGCCCCGCTCGGGCTCGAGCAGCTTCAGCACCTCCTCGGCCATCACCGGCTGATGCGAGAATGCCTGCCCATTCATGGCTTCACGCTGGCTGTCTCGACCTGCTGGTCAGGCGAAGATCCCGGCCAGGCGATCGCCGAAGTCGTCTCCCGTATCGTCTACGATTCGAGCAAAGCGCTCCGGATCCCAGATCTCGATTCTGTCTATGGCCCCTACCACCTGCGCTTCGTCGCGGATACCCGCGCTCGTTCGCAGCCGGTCGGGAATCAGGATACGTCCCTGTTTATCGGGTGCGACTTCGACCGCATTGGCGGTCAGGCCGAGCATTCGGTGACGTGAGCGCGGAGCGCTGCGCGCGAGGGAGCGGAGCCGCTCCTGTACCTCGGCCCAGGTGTCGTCCGGGTAGAGCGTGAGGGCATCGGGCTGTGCCTGAATCAGAACGAATGACTGGGCCTCGCTGTCCCGGCGAAACGCTGCCGGGAGCGTGACCCTGCCCTTTTCGTCCACCTGATACAGGTAGCTTCCGAGGTAGCCGCCCAATTCGCACCATCACTGTTAGGCAGGAAGGAGATATCCCCACAGTTCTCCACTTTTCCCCACTGCGCCCCATTTTACCTGCCAAATCCCCGTCGCGCAACCCCGGCTCCCCACCGTGGCGTCCGGATGCACGAAGCCCGGCGGAACACCATGTCCCGCCGGGCTTCACTTGAATCCAGGGCCGAAGACCCCGTTCAGACCCCTACCGTCGAAGGGAGATCATCCTCCGCAGTTCTTCCGGATAATCTGCTCCTGCCGGTAGATGTACACGTCCGTGCTTTCGCGAATCTGCGACTGGCTCTGCGGCTGCTCGGCGCCGGCCCGGTCCAGGTTCGGCAGGACCTGCTGGAACTTGGACAGCGCGCGGCGCGCCGGCTGACACGCCTCGTTCGCCTCGTTCGAGCCGTCGAGCGCCACACCCTGCTGGTAGTAGCCATACGCCGTGAAGAAATACAACTGGTCCCTCACACGGCCGGCACTTGCCAGGCTGGTCCCAACCTCGAACATCGCCAGCGCCTCATCGTACCGGCCAGTCTTGAAGAAGTCATTGTAGCCCCGCGCCAGGAGCTGGCCCGCCACGACCTCCACATCGGCTCCCTGGTCGAGCGCAGCACGTAGATCGGACGTCCCCCCCTGCGAGTCACCTGACCGCAGCTTCAGGAAACCCCGCCGGAGATATGCGTTGGGGTATGCCGGATCGAGCTCGAGGGTCCGATCGAGAGCCGCGACCGCGTCATCGTATCTCTCCATACGGCCGTAGATGTCGCTCCGAATCGACCACAGACCCGCGTCCTCGGGCATCAGCGCCTGCGCCCGGTCCGCGAAGGTAAGCGCCGCATCGTAGTCACCGAGCTCGAGGTTCGCCGCGATCACGTTGCGGAGAATCTCGGGATTCATATCCTCTCCCTTGAGCTCCAGCACGTGATCGTAGGCCTCGACCGCGAGCCGAACGGACGCTTCGTCCGCGATGGCCCCCGTATCCTCGGCCGCTCCCTCTTCCGCAGTGGTTCCCTTCTTGAGCGCCACGTTGCCGAGGAACTCCCACAGCTCGGCGTTCGTGGAGTCGATGGCGATGCCATCCTGAAGGAGGCTGATTGCCTCGTCCTCACCACCCGCCTGGGCGAGCTCGAAGGCAACCGTCATGCGAACGTTCGCGTCACCGGGATTGAAGTTCAGGTATTCGCGGTAAAGCTCGACCGCGCGGTCCATGTCTCCCAACTGAGCGTGGACGTAAGCAAGGGCGTTGAGCGCATCGACTTCGGCCGGGTTACTCTCGACGACCATCCCGAGGTCCTCTGCGGCCGACGTCCAGTCTTCCTGTCCCATGTATACGCGCCCACGCAGATACCGCCCGGACGTGCTCGCAGGATTCGTCCGCAGGGCCTCGTCACAATTACGAAGGGCGTCCTCGAACTGCTCCGCCGCCAAGTAGTCCTGGCAGAACAGGAGCGCGCGCCGGTAGTCGACCTGCTCGCCGAACGCAGACACGATCACGCCGGCTGCCTGCTTCACCTCATCCTTGCCGTCACCCGAAACGCTGAAGTCCGGCACGTGGACCTCGTCACCGCTCTTCGAGTCGACGAAGCTGACGGTGAACTCATTGCCGGAGACGGCCGACGCTACCGTACCTGTCATCACGACATCGGCGTTCAGACGTCCCGCGAGCTGCCGCCACTGGATGAGGCCGAGGTCTTCTTCCTTCAGCTTCAGGCGACGAAGCTCGTCCTTGACCTGGTTCCACTCGATCGAGATCAGCGTCGGAATCTCCTCGAGGCCATCCCGCACCTCCTCGGAGACCTTCTTGCCGAAGTCCTTCTTGACGTTGCCATCGACCTGCAGGGGAGCCACGAGCACCCTGGCCCGACCGCCTGAGCCGCCATTGTCCTGCGCTACAGCGGTCCCAGCGGCAAACACGAGCGAAACGGCCGCTACGGCCAGACTCCGCCCGCCCCAGTTACGAATCGCACGCTTCATATTCCGGTCCTCATTTGTTCCTTATCGCACCGGGGCACAGTCAGCCCCACGCATTCGTTACGACACTCGATCGCGCCGGATTGTTCCTTTACCGCCGCCCACCATCGCATGGGCGAAGCTGGATTCGAACCAGCGACCTCCTGCTTGTAAGGCAGGCGCTCTGGACCAACTGAGCTATTCGCCCTCGCCCGCCCGGTCGCCACGGAATCCGATCAGCAATCCAGCGGGTATGAGTACCCCGTACCCCGCGCACAGGAGCAGGGGCGCGAGGACGACCGAGCCCCGGTCGAGAAGTACGTATCCAAACAAAACGACCACGGCTCCGACCACCAGGAGAGCAGCGTTCCTTCTCTCCAGCAAGCCGAACAGCCGTGGACGATGCGCGCCGTCGCCGGCCTCGCCTCCGCGGTTCCCGTCCATCGCGAAAGGATACCCCCTAACCGATTTCAAGTCAATCTGGCCCCGTGTCCCCCGGCGGGCCCTTCGAGCCGCCTCCAGAGCCCGGGGAGATCGACCACATCCCGTCGGTTTCCCCCTGCGGGATCTCGTCCGACGACGCCTCCGCCATCCGCAGATCCTCGGCACGCAGCTCTTCGAGTCGCGTCCGATCGCGGCTTGACCTGCGAAGCGCCACGAAGAGAACGAGACCTGTCACCGCGAGCCAGAAGACGCCGGCCCGGGATAGCAGGTACAGCCAGCCGTATCGATCCACCAGGGATCTCTTCCAACGTACTTCGAAGTTCTCAGCGGTGATCCCGTACGTCCGGCGCAACGCCTCCTCGAAACTTGCCCCCTCGCGCAGTCGCCTGAATACCGCCGCCAGGCCCGCCTCGCCACTGATGGCCGCAAGTTCGTGAACTGCGGTGTAGGAGAGCAGGTAGCCCATCCGCGCTTCCGTCGAGTGCCGGCGGAAGCGAAGATCAATCTCTTCCAGGGTCGTGGCGCCGCGGCGCAGGAAGGCCGATTGCAGGTGCCAGGCGTCTTCCCAGTTACACTCGCCGGAGGCGTACTGAGCGTACCCTTCAGTCAGCCAACGAGGGTAGTTACCGCCGGTCGCCGCATCGAGACCAATGTGCGCGATCTCGTGGCGGAGAACTGACCTCAGCCCCCGCGGGCCGTTGAGTCCGGGACCGGTTCGGAGGCCGATCCGGGCGGAGGAGGGGTCCGCGGTCCCTGCGACCCACGGTTCCGGGTGACTCAGACCCTGGGGCACGCCGACGCTGAGGTCGGAAGTGAGCCAGATTTGAAGCGAGTCGATCCCGACCTCCGGCAGCGTCCCGATCCCCGGAAGGGGTTTCCAGACGGCCGGGTCGGAGACCAGCCTCGCCCCGAGGTCGCTGAACTCCGGATCGCCGAGGACCTCGACCACGGCCGGAGCCCCTGGGGCCACCTGGAAAGCCGTGGGAGTTCCGTCCGCCGCAACGGCAATCATCACGGCGAGAATGACGAGCATGACAGACGCACGCTTCACGCCAGCCCTCCCGACGCACCTCCTGCACTCCGGGCCCACTCCGCAGCTCCCTGAAGGGCCTCGGGCAGTGGCGACGTGAAACTCATTTCCTCGCCGGTCGCAGGATGGACAAACGCGAGCCGCGCGGCGTGAAGAAAGAGGCGCCCGGCCCGTCGATTGAACTCGTCGGCCCACCGCCCCCCGGCCCCGATCAACCCCTTCTCCCACCGATGTCCATAGATCGGGTCGCTCACGACGGGGTGGCCAAGCGACCGAAGGTGGACACGGATCTGGTGGGTCCGCCCCGTATGAAGCCTAACGGCGAGGAGGTCGGCGGCGCGCCAGATCTCGAGACGCCGGAAGTGGGTCAATGACGGCCGGCCGCCCTCCACCACGGCCATGCGATGCCGCTGCTTCGGATCGCGGGCGATCGGCCGGTCCACGGTGAACTCGTCTTCCTCGACGTGCCCCCATGCAGCGGCCAGGTATCCACGCCGGATTTCCCGGCGTGCGATAGCCTGCGTCAATCCCCCGTGAGCGTCATCCGTGCGGGCAACCACCATGAGGCCGCTGGTGTCCTTGTCCAGCCGGTGAACTATGCCCGGTCGGTCGGGCTCGCCGAGGGACGACAGCCCGCCCAGGCGGTAAAGCAGGGCGTTGACGAGCGTGCCGCTCCGGTTCCCAACGGCCGGGTGAACGACCAGCCCGGCCTGCTTGTCCACCACGGCCAGGTGTTCATCCTCGTACACGACCTCGATCGGAATCGACTCGGGGACGACCGCGGTGGGGGGCGCCGCCGGCACCGTCACTTCCACCTCGTCTCCCGCGCGAAGGTGGTGGCTCTTCCGGGTGGGAGATCCGTTGACGTGCACGAGTCCAGCGCCCACGAGCTCCGCGACGCGGCTGCGACTCAGACGCAAACGATCGGCCAGATACGCATCCAGCCGATCGTCCGGGTCCTGGTTTACACGAAAGACGTGAACTTCAGCCGGCTGCCGGCTCCGGTTCGTCACCGTCTTTCTCCTCGAAATAGAATGAGATCAACAGCAGGACCGCTCCGATGCTCACGGCCATGTCAGCAACGTTGAAGATCGGCCAGCGGTGGACGCCGATCCCCACGTCGAGGAAGTCCACGACACCCGCTTCGAATCGAAAGCGATCGATGATGTTGCCGATCGCCCCCCCGCTCACGAGGGCCACCGCGAGAAGGCGAAGCCTGTCTCGGGCTGGCGTCGATCGATAGATGAGGCCCAGGACCACCAACGCGATCAGGGAAAGGACGAGGAAGAACACTCTCGAATACTCGCCGATGTTAATGCCGAACGCCGCCCCCGGATTGTGCGTGTAGGTCAGTCGGAAGAACTCCCCCAGCACCGGAACCGGATAGCCGAACGTCAGGGTGTTCATCGCCCACATCTTGGTGACGAAGTCGAGCACTACCACCGTCCCGACCACCCCGGCGAGGAGGGCCTTCTTGTTCACAGTGGAAGACAGGGGCTTCGTCTCGACAACGGCTCTCGAATCAGCGAGAGTCACCCGTTTCTTCCTTTTCCTTGCACTTGATGCACAGAGTGGTATGCGGTAGCGCGTCCATGCGCTCGAACGAGATCTTGTCGCCGCAGTCCTCGCACACGGCGAACTGGGCAGGCGTCCGGTACAGGCGCCTGAGAGCCTCGTCGAGGTGATACAGGTAGCGTCCCTCCTTGCTTGCGAACAGGAATGCCTTCTCCCGCTCCATGGCGTCGGTTCCCTGGTCCGCCATGTGGAAGCTGTACGCCGCGAGGTCACCCTCAGAGGCCTGCGAGCTGTTCGAGAACGACTCGTCGTAGTGGCCAAGGTCCTTCAAAGCCCGCTCCCTGAGCTGCAGGAGTCGCTTCTCGATGTGTTTCAGGTCCTTCTTCTTCATCCCGTTGCCCCGATCTATCCTCAGAGTTTCGTCAAATCCAGCGTCATCCCCCGGTGCCTAGCCGTCCGTGCGACTCAAACCGAGGGCTATGCTCTCCCCTTCAATCTCCACGTGGGCCGTGTGCTTCAACCCCGCGCTCTGATCTGCATCCGTCGTCACGGCGGTGGCCAGCGTTTCTCCCGCGATGTAATCACGGTGCGTTTCCACGGCATCAGCCAGGCGACCTGACTCCGCCGCCAACCCAAGGTGGATGCGATCGCTCACATCCAGCCCGGACTCCCGCCGCAGCCGTTGGACCCGGCTCACAACCTCCCGCGCAAGCCCCTCCGCCTCCAGCTCCGGAGTGACCGTCGTGTCCAGGCCGACCAGGAATCCCTCCTGCGCCTGGACCATGAGATCTCCCGAAGCTACTTCGAGGACCCGGGCATCACCCGGCTCAACCTCGAGAACCTCTCCGTCCACGCTCACCGAAACCACCTCGCCCGCGCCGAGGCGACGGACCGCTTCCGCGTCCAGGCCCTCGATGGCCTTCGCCACTCGCGGTGTCTTCGAACCGAACCGCGGTCCGAGCCGGGCAAATTCCGGTTTCGCAGATAGCCGCACAATATCGTCGCTACCCGACGGGAATACAACTTCCTTCACGTTCAGTTCCTGCCGAAGGACCGCTTCGAGCTCGGGACCGGGCCGTCGTCCACCCGGAATCACTGCCTGCAGCGAGCCGAGTGGCTGGCGTACTCGAATGCCCGCCTCCTCACGTGCCGCCCGGCCCAGGGTCGACAGGCGTCGAACATCGT